>DASZAG010000112.1:0-11042 GCA_035945555.1 Acidobacteriaceae bacterium | reverse complement strand
GCCCGCGGCCATGCGCGCTCCGGCGATCCGGTCGTGCTCGACGGCTACATCGGCGCGTCAGAAAAGTTCGATCTCGCTGTCGCCGCTTTCGCCCGCGAGTACGCCGATCAAACCGAGCGCGACTACCAGACCTTTCTGCGCTCCCGCTTCGCCCCGCACCGGAAGAAAACGGCCGCCAGCACGACGCCTCCAAAGAAGCGCGCCAAACCGAAAACTCGGCCCGGAAAAAGCTAGGAGCGCGCAAGCAGAGATCGGCGTTTTCATCTCCTGATTTGGATTTCTGGAACCAATAGCGCGCGCCCCACGTAACTAGCGCTATGAAATCGATCTGTTGCGTCGCGGGCGTGGCTCTCTTCGTTTGCAGTATCGCCGGATTTGCAGAGAAAAATATTCCCTGCAATCGGACTCTGAGTCGCCCTCTGCCGCCCAGAGCCGTGCTGATCATCGATTCGAAGCCTGCAGGACTTGAGATCGTTGGCACCGACCAGGACTCGATTCATGTTTCCTGCACTGCTGGCAGCGACGAAGCTGCCCAGGCTGCCGCCTTTTACTTTTCTCCCATGGCGAACGGCGGCAAATTGTCGGTCAGGGGCATTCATTTCAATCATCGCGACAGTGGCCTTCAGGTCAAAATTGAAGTTCCCCGAAGAACAAACCTGAGTGTTCGCATGTTTGCTGGCCAGGTCACCGTGGAAGAGGTCAAGGGCGACAAGGATATTGATCTCGGGGCGGGACAGATCACGATCTCTGCCATTCACCCCAGCGACTACCGCAGCGTGGATGCGTCGGTCAGCATAGGCGAAGTCCAGGCCGGCCCCTATGGCTCCGACAAAGGCGGCTTCTTCAGAAGGTTTAGAAAGACGAATGCAAATGGCGATTACCGCCTGCAGGCCCACGTAACCACCGGACAAATTGATTTGGTTGGTCACGCCGATCAAGACAAGCCCGATTGATTCACGGATTCATTCACCTCCATCGCGACTTATGGCGCGCGTCAGGGTTCGCGGAAATGTGCGATATGGAGGCGCGGAATATGCGCAGAATGTCCGTACTCATGGCGATAGGGCTAGTGTTGATGGGGAGCGCACTAGCGAGTGCGCAGCTCGTCGATCCCACCACTGGAGTAATGGTGGATCCCACGACGGACCCAGTTGATTTTGTTGCAGTCGCCTCCGGCCAGCCAGGAAATATCGGGATGGAACTGGCTGCACAGGCGGCAGCGCAGGCACAAGCGGCAGCTGCACAGGCGGCCGCTCAGGCACAGGCGGCGGCTGCTCAGGCGGCGCAGGCAGCCAACAGTCAATGACGACGAGGAGGGTGCCGTGGGATCCCAAGACCTACTTGTGAGGCGGCGGCGCTCTTCAGGCGACAGGCTGGGAACGCCAAAATCTTGTCAAGAGGCGCTGCCTCTAACCAGCACAAAACAAAGCTCAACGCTTAGGCATTTGAGTTTTGCCGATCCTGATATCCTGAAAGAGTGGGGAAAATTCCGCCGGCTTTGAAGGGGCACGGCTGCAGCCGTGCCATCAGACTTGGTAAAGAATGCGGCTTTAGCCGCTGAGGGATCTCAGGAACGAAAGCGCAGCCTGTGCTGCGCTTTTTCATTTTTCACCTTAAAGTACTTTGTTTTCAATATCCACGGCTGTAAGTCTTTTGTTTTCAAGATCAACTTGAATAAGTCTTTTATTTTCAATATCAGATCGCAGGATATACGAAGAGCAAAACGGCTCCGAAGCTGCCAAGCGATTGCTCTTTAAATATCTGCATGTAAGTCTAGTGTTTTGAATATTTTGCACCGGGGTAGCAGCTAAGCCATTTAGAATCAATATCCACACTCAAGTTTTATCCCAAAAATTCAAGACCGCCTTCACGCTCTGGAAAAACGAATGCGTCCATCTCCATGGTCCGCCAGCTCGCCAGCGGAACCCGCGAACCTCGAATGCTAACTCCTTCGTCATCTATGAAGTACAAATTGTGAATTCCACACTCGCCGACGGCTGTATCATCATCACCAGTTTCTGTCGGGAGAATCGTTTTGCAGGCAGTGCGGGTGCTTCGGTGGACGTGTGCTTTGGCAGTCTTTGGGGCGGCTTTGGCTTCAGCCCAGCTCACTTATACGGCGACCCAGCCTGTCTTGCTCCATAACGGCGCGGGCTCCTCGGTCTTCACCATCACCAACCCCGGGCCCACTCCGCTGCCGCTGGCCCTTCACATCGGCGCCTTCAGCGATGACACCTCGCAAGCGCCGCTCACCGCGCCCACGGTCGCGTTCACATGGGACGCTGGCGGCGGCCCTATGCCCGCCACGATTGGACCCGCGGCATCGCTCCGCTTTCAGGTCAAGGTCAGCGGGTTCAGCGGATCCAGCGTAGCCAGCTCACCGCTCTTTAACGGCGCCGCCATCCTGGGACGCCTTCAGGTCGTCGAGGCCGATTCGCCTCTCGATGTCACCATCTCCGGCGATCCCGCCGCCGGCCCTGCCTTCGTCCTTAAGAACGGAGAAGATGCTCAGTTTACTTTGGCCAATAGCGACGACCAGTCCTATCCGCTCGATTGGGTCTTTCAAGTGGCCGGTCAAACAATCCAGAGCGGAGAACTGCAACTCGCCGCCCACGGGCGCGCACAGATCGAACTGACGCCCACCTCCGACCTCTACTCGTGGACAGACAATCTGCGGCCCTCAACTCGGACCGGCACCGTCCAGCTCTCGCTGCATGGGCCGCCCAATGTGCCCGCCGAAATGCTGCCGCAACGGACGCTTCAGGTATCGCTGCTCATGAGGCGGCTCAGCCCCACAGCCACCACCGCGTGGCTCGATATAGCTGTGGTGCTGGTGCTGCTGCTTGGCGGCCTGCTGTCGCTCATTGCCAACTCTGTCCTGCCCAACATCCTCAGGAAGCTCGCGCTTCGCCGGCAGGTCAATCAACTTGCTCAGCCCGCCCGCTCCATCAGCACCCGCGTCGATCCCTACCTGCGCACGCTCCTCCGAATGGAACGCAAGCGGCTCGATCTAATGCTGCGCCGGAGCTCGGCTCTCTCACCAGCCAGCGGCGAGAACTTCGAGTCTGTCGCAGCCGGCATCAACCGATTCCGCCAGCACCTGAAGGTCACGGAGCGCCTCGACGAGCTTCGTCGCCGGCTTGAGCAGGATGCCGTCGTGTCACCGCCCTCTGCCATCGACGACATCGATGGCAAGCTGCAACTAGCTGAGAACAACCTGCGGTCGTTCTCACTCACCGGCGATGAGTTGAATACGTCGACCCGCTTCCTCGATGCGGCTGAGGGGTCGCTGGGCATGCTCGGCGACCACAACGCCCTGGCCCAGTTGACTGCAGCGAACTTCCGCGACCTGAAGGTTCGCCAGAAGCTCCTCGCATACTCCTACTACAGCGACCTGTACACCGCTCTGCCGGGGCTGTTCGAAATGCTGAACCAGCCCTTCGACGACCCCCGCAACATCACGCGGCCCATGATCTTCGCAATCGACTACGGCATCGCCGCCCTGCAATTGGCCTTCGACTTCGCCATTCTGCGGGTGAGCGCCCCAGCGGTCGCAATGGGCGGCGGCAGCGACGTTACTCAACGCCAAAGCCCACGACAGCGGCTGCTCGCTCGCCAAGGCGAGCTCGTCAGCCTGCTCGGAACGCTATCATGGTCTGCCCTGCGCGAGCTTCGCGTCCTCCTGCAGCAGATGCGCGAGAACATCTACGAAACCGACATCCTTGAGGAGATCGCCAACATAGGTCAGGCTGAGATCGTCTACGACCCACGCGTGGTCCACGCCTATACGCCGATGTCATTCTCCATCCGCTTCCGCGATCCTCGCTTCAACGGCGCGGCGGCGGCCAAGCGCCTCACTTGTGCCTGGGATTTTCCCCGCCACCCGATCGAAAAGGGATGGCAGATCTGCCACTTCTTCCGCGGAAATGAGGCGAAGCGAGATGATGGGCGTGATGTCATCGTTTCCGTGCGGGTTGAAAGCCCGAAACCCGCAGAGGGCGGTTCGACACTGATAAGTGCGGAATCGGCTCGTCTGTTGAGGAGCACTCTCGAAGCCCGGTTTGAAGTTCAACGGCCCGAACGGCCGCCGTATTCGGGAGCAGTGGCCGAGAGCGTTCGGTTCTTCATCGCCTTCGGAGTCGCACTCGCCGCGCTCTTTTCCGGCGCCCTTCAGCAACTGAACCGGCTCGACTTTCTGCCGGCTATGATCGCTGTTCTGGCCATAGGCTTCGGCGCCGACACGGTCAAGAACCTGCTGGTTCAGACCTCAAGAAGGGCGGCTCTGTAGGAGGTTCAGAAGTGGGTGGAATGGTGGGCGGTACAGGACTCGAACCTGTGACCTCCTGCGTGTGAAGCAGGCGCTCTAACCAACTGAGCTAACCGCCCTTGGAGGGGAACTTCCTCAGAGTATCATCCCTGTTTCCAGGCCGCAAAAGCACGGCGGTTTCCACGTATACCCATCAGTTTCGCGGATACAATCGAGCTACGAGCAGCAAATGTCCACCCGCGAGCCAGCTTCGGTTCCCAATCCTGCTGGTTATGCGGTTTGCCGAGATGAAAACGACCCCGAAATACCGCAACCGGAGCCGGAAAACGGGGTTGAGGAAGGTATGGCTAGCATTGCACTTGACCGGCCAATATCCGCTGCTTCATCGCAGTTACAGCGCGGGCGCCCGTTGACGGCGGGCGAATGGGCGGGTTTGACCGACGCGGAGATCATGCTCCGGGTGCGCGACGGCGATGTGGCCGGATACGACATTCTGATCGACAAGTACCGGAAGCCGATCGTCAACTTCATGTATCGCATGGTGCATAACCAGGCGGTCGCCGAGGAACTGGCGCAGGAGGTCTTCCTCCGGGTATATCGCTCGCGGGCGACCTACCGGGCGGAAGCCAAGTTCACCACCTGGCTCTATCGCATCGCGACCAACCTGGGAGTGAACCACGCACGAGACACGAAGTACGAACGGACCGCTCAGAACGTCTACCTGGATGAACCCGATCCGGAGACGGGAACAACTCCTGACGTGGCGGACTCGACAGTTTCCGCCGAAGAGACTTTGGTGCGGGACGAGCGGATGCGGGCTATCCGCAAGCATGTGATGGCGCTCCCGGAACGCCAGCGCGTGGCTGTGTTGATGCACAAGTATCAGGACCTGGACTACAAGCAGATAGGCGAGGCGCTGAAGCTGAGTGAGTCGGCGACAAAGTCCCTGCTTTTCCGGGCCTATCAAACCTTACGGGAACGCCTGAAGGACTTTGTATAAGTAGCTAGAAACAAGAGGAACACTTTTATGATGATCTGCCGGAAATTCGAGACCGAGTACAAGGACCTGATCCCGGACATGCTCCTGGACCGTGAGCGGGTTCCGGCTGCGGCGCGCGCCCACATGGAGCAGTGCGCGGATTGCAGCCGGGAACTGAAGGCTCTTGAGTCCACCATGCTGGCGCTGGACGCCTGGGAGGAGGTAGAGCCCTCGCCGTTCTTCGATGCGCGGCTGGCGGCTCGCCTGAGAGAAGCGGAGCCGGCAGGCTTTCTGGAGCGGCTGCGCTTGCGGTTGATGGTTGGGTCGAGCTCGCATCTGAAGCCGCTGGCTGCGGGTGCGCTCGCGGTTCTGTTGCTGATTGGCGGCGGGACATATGCAGGCATGGCGGGGTTCCATAACGGGCAGACGGCTCCGGTTGCGACATCGGCCACGGTGAAGGACCTCCAGTCACTGGAGGACAACTCCCAGATGTTCCAGGAGCTGAACTCGCTGGATCAGTCTGACAGCGGGTCAGCTAGCGGGCAGGGCAGCAACTGAGCCTTCAACTCTGGGTTTCATATTTCAACACAAGTGCATGATACTAAGTGGCTTGTTAGACTTGTTCCGGATCGGGGTCCGGCTGTGCAAGATGACTATCATGAAAGAGCGCGTGCGGACATTCTCGGGGAGCGGCAGCTGGCGGCTGGCGCGCACTGGTCTGTTCGCGTTCCTGCTTGCGGCCACGGCGGTCTGCTGGGGCCAGCGGCAGGAGCGGGGCGGTCAGCGCTCCGGGGGATACGCGGCCCCGCAGACGGGCAATCAGTATCGGCCACAGGTGCGAAACCAATATCGGCCGCAGAATCAGAACCAGTATCGTCCGCAAGCGCAGAGTCCGTATCGCCCGGGAGTTGGTCCGCAAACGCAGCCCATGCGTCCCGGACCCGCAATGAATCCGGCGGCGCGGAACCAGCAGCACCTGCCGGCATGGTGGGAAGCTCATCGGGGACTCTCTCCGCAACAGCAGGCCGATGCCCTCCGCCGGCAACAAGGATTCCGAAACCTGCCTCCGCAGCAGCAGCAGAGACTGATCAACCGGCTGCAGCGCTTTGATCGCCAGCCCCAGGTGCAGCAGCAGCGGACGCTGAATCGGATGGAGGCCTTCGAGCATCTTTCCCCCGAGCGCCGCCAGGAGGTGCGTGGGGCGTCTCAGGCCTTCAGCCGCATGCCTCTGCAGCGGCAGCAGGTGATGCGTCGTGCCTTCCAGCAGCTTCGGCAGATGCCTCCTGGGGAGCGCGATCGAATGCTGAGTTCGGACTACGGGCGCCAGTTCTCGCCGCAAGAACGGACAGTGCTAGGCAACCTGCTTTCGATCGAGCCCTACCAACCGCATATCGCCCAGCCCTACTTCGGCAGATAGCTGGCGGAACGGCTAAGAGCCGGGTTGCTGGTAAAGCGGGTAGCCGCAGCCGCGGTTGTGGCGCTCTCAATGGTCGCGAGGAATGCAAGAAGGGCTCAGGAGATTTCCTGAGCCCTTTGCTTTGCTGGCCGCTCTAATCGCGGATTTTGGATAGCAGGCGGAGAATCTCGAGGTAGAGCCAGACGAGGGTGACCATGAGTCCGAAGGCCGCGTACCACTCCATGTACTTGGGCGCGCGGGCGCGGACGCCGTTCTCGATAAAGTCGAAATCGAGGACGAGGTTGAAGGCGGCGATCGCAACAACGACGACGCTGAACACGATGCCGATGGGGCCGCGTCCGTTTATCAGTCCGAATTGCACGCCGAAGAAGCCGAGAATGATTTCGGCGATGTAAAAGAGGGCGATGGCTCCGGTAGCGGCGACGATGCCGAGGCGCAGCTTCTGCGTGACGGGGATGATTCGCGCACGGTATGCGAAGAGCATGACGAAGAGCACGCCGAAGGTCATGCCGACGGACTGCATGGCGATTCCGGGAAAGCGCAGTTCTAGGAATGCGGAGAGGCTGCCGAGGACGAGACCTTCGAGCAAGGCATAGAGGGGCGCGGTGATGGGGGCCCAGGTCTGCTTGAAGATGGTGGCGAGGGCGACGATGAAGCCGCCGATGAGGCCTATCCAGAGCAGGCCGGAGATTTCGGCGAGGTTGCGGCTCTGCATGAAGACGTGCCATGCGTAGGCGGCGGTGGCGGCGCAGCAGAGCAGCAGGATACCGGTTTTGTTGACGGTGCCGTCGAGAGTCATGGCATCGTCGAGCGCGATGGGCTGGCCCTGGAAGACGCGTCCATTCAGCGCAGGGTTGGAGGTCTTAATGAGCTGGGGCATGGAAATAGGGTAAAGGGTAACCAGGATGGGGTAAAGAGTTTGTTACGTCGAGTGCTTATCAAAATGAGGCCGTAAACCGAAATAGTTTCAGCGATGTTCCCTTCTGCTGATAGTCTGTTTCCGCTTGGGTTGACATTGAATAGAGATGAGAATGACGGAGTGATGCAGGCGGTCAGCGATTATCGCTATGTAGGTTCGGAGCTCGCGCTGGCCGGCGCAGCGGTGCGCTGGAAAACGTACTGGTCCGGAGAAATC
Organism: Acidobacteriaceae bacterium; assembly: GCA_035945555.1. Lineage (GTDB taxonomy): Bacteria > Acidobacteriota > Terriglobia > Terriglobales > Acidobacteriaceae > Silvibacterium. The sequence goes on along the minus strand of DASZAG010000112.1, from coordinate 3,244 downwards.
AGTCGCTTTATTCGCGGTGACGTTCTGGAAGTAGGAGCGGGAATTGGATCGAACACCCGCTTTCTGAGAGGGTTTGCGAGCGGGCGCTGGGTATGCCTGGAACCCGATTCAGAGCAGGCTGGGCAGTTGAAGAGGAAGCTGAACGAGTCGCCCGGGACAAGCGGATGCGAGATTGTTTGCGGCATGCTGAATGACATTCCCGAGGGAATCCGCTTCGACACGATCGTCTATATCGATGTGCTGGAACACATCGAGGATGACTCAGGCGAATTAAGGTTGGCGGAAAAGAGGCTCCGACCTGGCGGCCGAGTTGTCGTGTTGTCTCCGGCATACCAGTTCCTGTACACGCATTTCGACGCTGCGATTGGGCACTACAGGCGATACAGTCGATCTGCGCTGCGTAAATTGACACCGGCGAGTCTGCAACTGGAAGCGCTGTTCAATCTGGATACGTGCGGAATCGCCGCCTCTGCAATGAACAAACTGATTCTTAGGCAAGCCCTTCCGACGGAAGCACAACTACAGATGTGGGACAGATGGATTGTTCCGGCTTCTCGGCTGCTTGATCCTCTGGTGATGCGGACGATTGGCAAATCGGTAGTTGCAGTGTGGCGTAAGCCGTTGCCGGCGGATTGAACATCGGCCGGACTTCTGCGGACCTCAGTGAATGCGCGTGTAAACGTCGAAATTGTCGTGGTGTATCTGGAGGCGGTAGTTTGACCATTCGGCGGCGAAATCCTGACTATGCAGGAACCAGACCACGGGGTCGAAGTCGATGCCTGCCATGCCCTGACAAGGCTGGGCCGTTGAGCACTGCTGCACGATGACGAGTTCAGGCTTCCATCGCTGAAAGTCCTCAGTAGCTTCGGCGCGCTGCAAGTCAGCGAGTTGGCTGACGGTTTCCGGAGTCAGGAGTTTGCCGGGAGGCGGACCACCAGCTTCGGCCAATTGATCCTGAACAATAGCCGGAAGCATCCAGAGGCCGGGCGAACGACTTGCAAGCTGGAGATGTCGTTGGAGAACGATTGGGAAGACCCAAGGACTTGGTGAGAAAAGATAGACAGGCGTTCCGGGATGGCATTGCGCGAGGACGGTGTCGGGAAACTTCCTGACCGCCGGCTCAGCCTTCGCGAACATACCGCCTACGATCAAGAAAGCCGGCAGCAGCACGAGAGCCGCGACGGTGGTCGTTGCGGCGAATCCGGCGCTAAAGGTCCAATCATGGGGAAGGAACAGGTCGGTTGCAATCCAGACTATGGTGAGCAGGAGAAAAGCATGCTGCGGATAAGTGCGGCAAGCCACTGCTTCAGTAGCTCCGACGTGCTGCACGTAGAAAGCAATTGATGCAGCCAGTGTGCAGGTAAGGAGCCCAGCAGGGGCGATGGGAAAGGCGAAGCCGCGGCGCTTCCATAAGAAGATGATGAGCGCTGCGAGGAATAGCAGGTCGAATACAGGCTGAGATTTGATGAGAGTCCAGGTACTGGCTGGCCCGAACGCCCAGTAGGTTTCCCGTGCGAGGGGGACCGTGTGGCTCAAGTAAAGCGGCGCGAACAATCGAACAGAAATGATGTACGCAACGACCGCCTGCACTGCGCACACGAATTCAGCGCTTATGAGATGCCGCAAGCTCCGATTCCACAAGGCGAGGAAGATCTCGAACGACACAAGAATGAACACCTGCTGCGGCTTGAAGCATACGGCGAGTCCAGCGGCGAGTCCAAGCGCGCAGCGTTCGCCAATGGGGAGTTTTGATTTTCCGCTACATACTGCAGAGAACAGATAGGGCAAGATGAGAATGATTACCAAGTGCTCTCGCTGCCCAAGCTCGAAGCAGGTCAGGTATGTCTCGGCACTCAGTACCGAAACCACGCAAATGCATAGAAGCGCGGCAGAACGCACAACGCCGGCGGCGCGCAAGATTCTTGCACACCACAAGGTGCTCGCAGCAATCAGAAGTAACACGAGCAGCTTCAGGGCAAGATAGGGTTCAAGTCTAAGGGCGTGGGCCACCATGACGGGAATCGCGGAGAACCACGTGATCAGCGGCGGGTTGAAATCCACGATCTCAGGGCCGGAGATATGCGCACCCGCAAGCATCCGTTTCGCAGCGTAGATGTACCAACTCTGGTCGTCATTGTAGGCCGTGAAAATGACGAGGGTGAGGCAGTAGCACGTTACAAGCGCTACCCACAGCGCGAGGGCAAGCGAGATGAGACGGCAGCGCCAAGCTGAGCCCCGATTCAGCAAAGGCGATCCCGGGGCTGCTTCGAGGGGGAGAGATCCTTTGAAAATATTGCGAGAGGACATGGGCTCTCTCGGAAGCATAGTACAGGCTGGTGTTTCCGGAGCTAATAATTTTTAGCCGCTGGGCGCGGTTTGTCGATAGAAATATTTGAGCTAGTGCCGCGGTTCTGTTCGGAGGCGTTCGAGCAGGCGTTGTTTGGCGGCGGGCCATTCGGCAGCGATCATGGAGTAGCGGACGGAGTCGCGGATGGCGCCGTCGGAGGCGATTTTGTGGGCGCGGAGAACGCCTTCGCGGAGGAATCCGATGCGTTCCATGGCGCGCTGCGAGCGGAGATTGCGCGAGTCGGTATGGAGATTGATCCGAATGGTCTTCCAGTTCTCGAAAGCGTGTTGGAGCATGAGGAATTTGCCCTCGGTATTGGCGGCGGTGCGGATGGCCGATGCGGTGTACCAGGTCCAACCTATTTCCCCGACATCGGGATGTGTATTGCTATAGCGGGCGTTGTAGGCAGGCCACTGCCAGCGCTCGATGTTCCAATAGCGCGTGCTGCCGATGACGACGTTGTCGCTGAGGCGCACCACCGCAAAGGGGACAGCGGTTCCGGCGGCGAGCCATTCGAGGGCGGTCTGTATGTAGCGAGTCGTTTCGGGGAGGCCCTGAGGGACAGGTGTCCACTGGTAGAGCGTGGGATCGACCGCAGAAGCGGCGGCGAGGGCTTCGGCGTGGCGCAACTCGAGCGGCTCGAGGCGGATATGGGAGCCTGTGAGGACTAGCCGTCCAGGCAATTTGTTCACTTGGCTGCTCGTCGTGAAATCTTCCATGGAGGCCCTCGTGAGGATCAGTTGAGTACCTCAATAATGATCACATGAAAAATTCGACAACCCAAATTAACGCGCTGCCTCAGAACGCCTTCACCTCCACAATTGCGTCGTAGATGTCATCGGATTGCGGAAGAATGATGTCTTCCAGTATTGGGTGGTAGGCGACGAAGGTGTCCAT
>DASZAG010000111.1:0-5067 GCA_035945555.1 Acidobacteriaceae bacterium | reverse complement strand
GCGCGAAACATCATTCGGATACTCGATCACCTGCGCCTGAAATCCGCCAGGCAGAACAGCTATGAAATCGGAGAACAGCTCCCCGGTCCCGTGCATTCCGGGGAGAAGTACGAGCTTAGTCGGCGCGCTCATAAGCCGGCGCGGCCTCTATCTTCGCTTCCACCGTACGCCATCTTTTGAGTCTTCCAAGAGAATTCCCTTTTCGGCGAGTTCGTTGCGGATCTGATCGGCGCGGGCGAAGTTGCGGGCGCGTTTGGCCTGGGTGCGTTCGTCGATCAGGGCTTGGATTTGATCGTCAGAGAGTTCGCTCTGGGCGAGGACTTCGGCTGACGCTTCGTTGAGGCGGCCCTCGCGCCCGGCCCATTCGAGCGCTGCTCGGGTGTGTTCGGCGTCGCGGTTTTCAATCACGGCGAAGACAGAATCGAAGTCGTTCAGAACGTCGAGCATGGCTGCGGCGTTGGCGCGACTGACAGAGTTGGAGTCGAGGGCGGAGTTGCCGGCTCGGACTAGATCAAAAATGGCCGCGCGAGCTTCGGCGGTGTTGAGGTCATTTGATAGCGCGGCGTAAAAGTTCTCGCGGCAGCGGGCCGTTTCCCCGGCAAGCTCGGAATTGTCGTCAGCGGATGCGGATGAGGCGGCGGTTCGAACGCGTTCATGGAATGTGCGAAGGCGCTCAACGGCTCCAGTTTCGGCGGCCAAGCCGTCGAAGGTGAAGTTCAACTGCTGGCGGTAAGGGACGGAAATGAGCAGCATGCGGATCGCAGACGCCTTGTAGCCCTTGAGCAGCAGGTCGCGAAGGGTATAGAAGTTCCCTTCTGATTTCGACATTTTGCGGCCTTCGACCAGCAGAAAGCGCACGTGGAACCAGTGGCGGGCGAAGGTCTTGTGCGAGGCGGATTCCGACTGCGCGATTTCATTTTCATGGTGCGGGAACATGAGGTCTTCGCCGCCGGCGTGCAGGTCGAAGCTGTCCCCGAGGTATTCCGTGGCCATTGCAGAGCACTCAATGTGCCAGCCGGGGCGGCCAGGACCCAGCGTAGTTTCCCAGTGGTACTCGCCGGGCTTCGGGGCCTTCCATAAAGCAAAGTCGCGGGCTGAGTCCTTGTCGTACTCGTCGACATCGACGCGCGCGCCATCGGTGATTCCGCTGAAGTCTTTTTTGGAAAGCTTGCCGTAGCTGGGAAACTTTGCGATACGGAAGTACCAGGAGCCTTCGTCGGTCTTGTATGCGCAGTCGTCAGCGGCAAGCTTATTGATAAGCGCGACCATGGAGGGGATGTGTTCGGTGGCGCGGGCGATGATCTCCGGTTTCTCGACGGAGAGCGCATTCAAGTCTTCAAAGAAGGCTTGTTCATAGCGCGGAGTGTATTCACCGATGGGGATTCCGGCAGCAGCGGCATTGCGGATGATTTTGTCATCCACGTCGGTGATGTTCATGACGTGCTTTGGAGTGGTGCCGCTAAGTTTGAGGAAGCGGCGCAGCACATCTACCTGCAGAAAAGTGCGGAAATTGCCGATGTGGCCGTAGTCGTAAACGGTAGGGCCGCAGCAATACATACGCAGCGACTTGCCATCGGAGGCAGTGAGCTCTTCCACGCGTCCGGTAAGGGTATTGAAAAGTCGAATGGTCATTCCGTAAAGGAGGGGATGCTCAAATAGTTGTTCTGTGTTGATTCTATTCTGTTTTGAATTGGCCGGTTTGTTCTCTGAAGCAGGCTCTCAACCAACGGGAGGGCTCTGCCGCGCGGCGAGCGCCGCTGGTATTCTGGTAGGGACTCGGAAGCTATCTTTCCAGCCCCCATTCGATGCAGATTCAAGATCCCCAGACCAACTCCGCGATTGCCGCGCAACCACGGACGCTATATGCCTCCGCCGCGCGCGCGTGGACTTTGTTGTTGCTTGTTTTCGTCGCTGTGCATTTTGCGGCGCTATTTTCGCCCTCCCTGCTGGACGACGCCGATGCGACACATGCGCAGGCCGCGCAGCATATCGTGTCGAGCGGCGACTGGGTGACGTTGTATGTGAACGGTATTCGGTATCTGGAGAAGCCTCCGCTGCCCTACTGGCTGGCAGCCATTGACTACCACATTTTTGGCGAGAACGTGTTCGCCACGCACCTGCCGATTTCGCTTGCGGTGCTGGGCTGTGCGTTTCTGGCATGGCTGTGGGGAAAGCGCGCGTATGGCGATCGCGCAGGGTTTTACGCGGCGCTCGCGGTGCTGACCTCAGTCGGCATCTTTTTGTGGACTCGCTTTTTGATACCGGAGTCGCTGCTGACGTTATTCATCACGCTAGCACTCTATTGTTTTCTGACCGGGCTCGAGGACCGCAAGCCGTCGCGGTTTTATGCAGCCTACGCTGCGCTTGCTCTTGCGTTGCTGGCCAAAGGATTGATCGCTCCCGTTTTCTTTGGTGCCGCGATCATTCCCTACCTCATCATCACGGGTGAATGGCGGCGCTGGCGTGAGATGCGGCTGTTCACGGGCATCCTGTTGTTTCTGGCGATTGGTGCGCCGTGGCATATTCTGTGCGGGCTGCGAAATCCGGACCAGGGCCACCCGGTGGGCAATGTGCCCACGCCGGGAAACGTGCACGGGTTCTTCTACTTCTATTTCATCAACGAGCATTTCCTGCGGTTCCTAGGCAAGCGCTATCCGCACGACTACAACAAGCAGCCGTGGTTTGCGTACTGGTTCGGGCAGTTGGTCTGGCTTTTCCCGTGGAGCCTGTTTTTGCCGGCAGTCGCTGTGCGGGCATGGCGGAACCGGCGCATTTTCTCGGCTGACCTGCGCTACGACGCCACGAACACGATTGCGTTTCTCGATCCGAAGCTGAGCGCGCACGCGGCTTCGTCGCTTGCTGCGCGTCTGCGTTTCCGCGCGCGGACTGGACTGCTGCTGGGAATATTCGCGGCCTTCATCCTGATCTTCTTCTCGATCTCAACCAATCAGGAGTACTACACCTGGCCAGCGTGGCCCGCGGTTCTGATTCTGATTGCGGGTGCGCTGGCCATGATTGAAGAGGCACCGGATGGCGACGCGCGCTGGCTGAACGCCTCAAGTAGATGGCTGACGGGCATGCACGCGGCGTTTGCCGCAATTGGGGTGCTCGCTGCGGCGGCTCTGGCGTATGGGCTGTGGGCGTCGCGGAACATGCCGTTTGTTGCGGATATTGGATCGCTGCTGGCGCATCGAGCCGTGGGCAACTACTCCCTGGCGACTTCGCACTTCTTTGACCTGACCGGTCCCTCGTTTGCTGCGCTGCGTGAACCTGCCGTGATTGCCGCGATTGCGCTGCTGATTGGCCCACTGGCTGCATGGCGGTTGCGAAAGCGCGGACATGGGCTGGAAGCGACGACGTCGGTGGCGTTTACGCTGGCGATTGTTCTGATTGCAGCGCACATTGCGCTGGACCGCTTTGGGCCGATGCTTTCGTCGGAGAGGATGGCAGCGACGATCAACCACATTGCGGCGGGGCCGGGAGAGCACGACTACCAGCTCATCATTTATGGTGACCAAGCGGATGCGTCATCGGTGATCTTCTATACGCATCATCAGGCTCTGTTGGCGCATGGCAATACCAACTACTTCGAGCCGAGGCTGGGGAAGGATGGGCGTCCACGCGAGGCGACTTTTGGCTCGTCGATGATATGGGGATCGGATTATCCTGACGCGCCGCACATCTTTATGGCTGATCCGGGATTGCTGGCGAAGTGGGGCGCAGGGCCGCGGATCTTCCTGTTCGTTCCGGGCGAGTTTCACGACCATGTGGAGCAACTTATGGCCGACCACGGAAAGAAGCTGTACGAGTTGCAGGAGCTTTCCGACAAGACGCTTTATACGGACAGGCCACTGTAGGTTGCGAGCCAGCGCGCTTGCGGGGTAGCGAGTTAGCAAGAGACGCCAGCAGCAAGGTATCAGTCGATCAAAAGCGGTTCAGAAAAAAGTTCAATTTTGATCTTCCATTTCTGGCTGAACCCCAATAGCATCGATGCGATGTTTGCGTCTCATCCAATCCTTTGGTTTCATCCCAGCAGGTGGCCTTGGTTCGTATACGTATGGGTCCTCTGGGCAGCGGGTATTCTTGGCGCGCGCTGGCGTAAGCCATTCCAACGCTGGTTTCGACGAACAAGGGCCTCTGAATGGCCGACAGCGCCAGGGCGAATCGATTTCACTTACGTTCGCTCTACGGGATCGCGCCGATCAATTTCGTTGATTGCTGAATTGGATTACTCCTACGCAGCGGAAGGGCAGAATTTTAGTGGGAAATATGAGCGCGAGTTTTACATAGAGCCCGAAGCGCGGGAATTTGTCCGCGAACTTCAGGGCAAATCGGTTTCGGTGTCATATAACCCGCGCAAATTAGCGAGTTCTACGCTGACGAATGACGCTGTAAAGAGTCTCTTAAACCTGAGAGTGCCTGTTCCCGAGGTATTGCGGTTAGAACCTTTTGCGTTGGATACACCCGGCTGGTCGAAGCCTCTTCTCTGGCCTCTGATGGCCTTGTCGCTCATCGGACTGATATTAAGTCTTTGGGTACATATTGGTGCGCTGGCAGGACGCAGGGTTGCGCCTGAAGCGCTTTTCTTCATACTGCATATCGGCATCTTCGCTCTCTGGTTACCCGCGATATTGATCGCACAGAAGCGCATCGGCAACCTGCAGCGCAAAGACTTCTGGAAGGCCGTCACAAGTGGCGCACCGGAGTGGATTCGCTATACGGTCTATGGATTCGGGATCTATGCGCTCGTAAACTTTGCCATTTTCATGGTTCATGCGCCGCCGGATGGCACCTCCGGGCCACTAACTCCTGAAATGTGGCGGGGCTTTTCAGGCCATTGGATGGTGTTTTATTCTGCCGCATTCGCGATATTCTATTCCGCCACTGTCTCTCCTAAATCAACTGCTGAAGCTCGACGGTCGATCGTCAATTAGCGGGAATCACTAAATACTGCTCCAGCTTTCCGTCGGGCCTGGTGTAGGTGGTCACTTCCACCCTTTGCGGAGAATTGGCGAATGTGACTGAGAACTCGCGGAAGGTCATGCCGCCGCGAAGCTCCTCTGCCGT
>DASZAG010000110.1:0-3049 GCA_035945555.1 Acidobacteriaceae bacterium | reverse complement strand
CGCACGGCACTTTGTGGACCATTTGTGGACCAACTGAGGCAGGATTTTGGGTTGATGAGGCTTGTAGCCGCAACACCCGCAAGGCTTTAGATTTTTCGACAACCCGGTTCGGGACCAGGAGGTCGGTGGTTCAAATCCACTCGCCCCGACCATTTCTTTTAGAGTCAAAAACTTACAGCACCGAAAAATGCTGACGACATCCTGGCTGGAAGCCAACCGGTCTGTGGTTCAAATGCGTCCGCCCAAGCACTTCCATTTCCGTCTGCAAATTGGAGTTGACTCGCATGACGCTGCGACTGCGTTCTCCTCATTCTGTACCCACGTAGCGCAAACTGGACCGGCCTCGGCGTGGGGCAGGTTGAAACCGAGGCTTGCTTTCTCGCCGCATCCTGTTTCACGAAATGCGCTGACACTTCGGTTCACGCCGCAAGTCTTCTTCTCCGTCGTGGGAGGGAAGTGTCACCTTGCCCGTTCTTCCCTTCCTCGGCGTGAATCTATTGATTTGCCGATTACCTTACACCGAACAGACGCAGCAAATGGTCGCGACGTTCCCGATATGATTCGTTACTTGTTTGAGTGATCTGGCCTTTGCTGCCAGCCGTTTACGCGCAGACCATTCATCTGTGCGCCTACCGGCGTGAGCAGGAAACCGTGAGTTTCGCCCTTGGGATCAATGCCGAAGCCCACGTTCTGGCCACGGTCGCTGATGGATTCACAAAATTGGAGAACCCAGCCCGAGTTCGGCGGAATCGCCCGTTCAGATCGACCATCTCGCCGTGCTCCCAAAGATAAGCATGCGGCCCGTCCTCACCCAATGAAAATCCACGAGCTGGGAGTTTGCGGACTACGGCAGTACGATGACCTTGCCTACCATGCCCAGATTGTCATGAAAGACGCAGTGGTAATTGTAAGTTCCCGGCTTTGTGAAAGTGGCACGGAAGCGCGTAGGATTAAATGCCGGCGTGTTGAAAGTGTTAGGCAGCCCCGGCTCATCCACAAACGCCGCGACAATGGCGCCTGAATGCAGCTCTTCGCTCGGCGAAGTAATGGTGGCGTGCAACGCACCGTCCGGATCGACCGTTACGTTCGGGCCTGGAGGAAAGGGATTTGCGGGATCATCAGCCTCAGGCCCGAAGGTGATGGTATGCGGCTCGAGTGGGTCGTGATTGGTCCACTCGACCGTGTCGCCAACATGAATGGTAATGGTGCCGTTCACAAACCGCACCAGCGAAGAGAGCTGAAGGCCGCCGGGAGTTGACGAAATCTCTCCCATGCCAGCTTTGACTTCATTCTTGCCAGCCTGGCTTGCGCCGAAAAGGCCGCCTGGCGGTAAATCCTTGAGGTCAGCAGAGGAGCGATCACGCGAGGAGAGAACCTGCACGGTGACCGAGCCGTTCATGCTCCGGCCGCCGGAATCACTCATAACCATCCCCATGCTTTTTGAGTCATCCGTATCGGTCAGCAGAGCGCGCCGCTCTTGAGCCGCTTCCTGGTCATAGAAAGCCTGGTTGTGCGGCAGAGGCGCAGCGGGATTGAGAACGTGAACCGTCCCGGTCATGTAGTAGTGCACCAGACACTCGAACTTGTAGTTGCCTGCCGTGGGGAAGACCACCGTAAAGGTTTGTCCCTTCACCTGCGGCGGGCTGGTGAAGCAAGCGGAGCCGTCGAAGGAAGCGCCGCTGGTGGCGAATCCGGGGCATCCCTGCGTGAAGTCGCTGGGAGTCGTCTGGTCCGCCGTTAGAAAAGTCAGGGTGTGAACCAAGTCGCTTTGCCACGTCCAGGTGATGCTGTCGCCGGCGTGAATCCAAATTTCGTTGGGCAGAAAGGCACTCGCTTGCCTGCCCATGTCCTTGGTTTGCGCGCCGACGGTGAGATGCCATTGAGCGCGCGCAACTGAGGGCAGGGCGAGAGCGGCGAGTGCGAGCAGTGCAACAGAAAAAACGAGAAACCGTACGCGAGAGTGTTTCATGGTAGTGCCTCCACAGGAAAATGGGCGCGAGTCTATAACCGAGCCTCTATCTTGATATATCGAGAATTGCGTTTCAAAACTGGCACGTTCCAGCAAGGTGAGTACGCAGTAGGAAAGATGGGTTGTGCTACAATCCGCATACGTTTTTGGCTATTTTTTTCAGACCAGGAAAGCTGCATGCTCTCGCCCCCGGGCCATGAGATCACCGCGCTCCTTCAGGCGTGGAATCGCGGTGACGACCAGGCACTCGAAAAAGTCACTCCGCTGATTTATGAAGAGCTGCGCCGGTCTGCGCGGCGCTGCCTCGGGCGAGTGCGCCGGGGCAACACACTGGAAACCACTGCGCTAATCAACGAGCTTTATCTCCGCGTGAACGACATGAACCGCATCAGCTGGCAGAACCGCGCGCATTTTTTCGCGATTTGCGCGCAGCAGATGCGCTGGATCCTCACCGACCTGTACCGCTCGAAGCAGTATCGAAAGCGAGGAGCGGGAGCGGAGCGCGTGTCACTGGATGAGTCGCCGACGCTTTCGCGCAGACCAAGCCGCGACCTGCTGGCGATTGACGATGCGCTGAAGCAGCTCGAGGCTGTCGATCCGCGCAAGAGCCGGGTGGTCGAGCTTCGCTTTTTTGGCGGCCTCAGCGTGAAAGAGACGGCGGAGGTGCTGCAGATCTCTCCCGAGACGGTGATGCGGGACTGGAAAATGGCCAAGGCGTGGCTGCTGCGCGAGCTGTACGGAGCCAATCCTGATGCAGGCTGAGCGGTGGAAGCAGGTCGAACAGATCTTCGATGCCGCGCTCAAGGTTGAACAGAGCCGGCGCGCGGCATTTGTCGCGCAGGTGTGCGGCGGGGATGAGGCGCTGCGCCGAAGCGTGGAATCGTTACTCACGCAGCACGCGGAGGAGAAGAGCTTCCTTGAGACGCCAGCAATGGAGCTGGCAGCGCGGGAACCGGCCTCAGAGTCTGACACATCGAGCGAACCCGCGGACGCGGCGCTTCCTACAGGAAAACTCATCTCGCACTACCGCATCAGCGGAAAGCTTGGCAGCGGCGGAATGGGCGTGGTGTACAAGGCTGA
>DASZAG010000109.1:0-2876 GCA_035945555.1 Acidobacteriaceae bacterium | reverse complement strand
TCGGCAATTTGCTGCGTGAGCCGCTCCTGCACCTGCAGGCGGCGCGAAAAAACCTCCACCAGCCGCGCCATTTTGCTCAGTCCAATGACCTTGCCCTTGGGGATATACGCGACGTGCACGCGACCGAAGAACGGCAGCATGTGATGCTCACAAAGCGAGTACATTTCGATGTCCTTGACGATCACCATTTCGTCGTAGTCCACATCGAACAGCGCGTCGCGAAGTATCTGCGTGGGGTTCTCGCGGTAGCCCTTGGTGAGAAACTCCATCGCCTTTTCCACACGCTCAGGGGTGCGTTCCAGGCCGTCGCGGGTGGGGTCTTCGTCAAAGCGGCGGAGGATTTCGCGATAGATGTCCTGCGTGGAGACGCGCTCCAACCCAGTCTTGCTCAACACTACTTCCTTGAGCGCCGTGGATGCGTGTTTGTTCTGGTTCATGCCAAAGCCGCCTTTCCTGCTCCGGCAGGGGCCGGATATTCGAACGAATTCTTTGCCGTCTCCTCCACGCGCACCGAGACAATCTGGGCCTGCGTGAAGGCCGCTGTCAACAACCGATACAGTTCAACGTTGAAGTTTTCTGTTGTTGGAACGTGCCCCGAGAAACCGGGATACAAATTGAGATTAGTGTGGTCGAAGCGATCGACAATTTCGCGCTGCACGCACGAGTCAAGCTGCGCGAGGTCGCAGACCATTCCTGTGACGGGATCGACATTGCCGCCAACCATGACTTCCACCACATAGTTGTGGCCGTGTCCGTGCGGGTTGTTGCACTTGCCGTAGACGGTGCGGTTCTCGTCTTCAGTAAGCCCGGCGCAGTGCAGGCGGTGCGAGGCGCTGAGGTGATAGCGGCGACCCAGATACGCTCTCATGGCTCACCATAGTAGTCGGCGAAGAGGTCCTGCATCTCATACACGCGCACGCGATGCAGCCTTGCGCCGGCGATTTTGCTATCGAGCCGCTTCCAGATGGCGATGGCGATGTTTTCCGTCGTCGGCATGGCGGAGGCGAACTCGGGGACTTCAAGATTGAGGTGGCGGTGGTCGTACGCGGAGATGACTTCGCGCTCCACCACGTCTTTGAGTTGTTTCAGATCGACAACGAAGCCGGTCTCGGGGTCGATTTCACCGGCGACCGTGACCACAAGCGTGTAGTTGTGGCCGTGTCCATTGCGGTTGGAGCACTTGCCAAAGGCGCGGGCGTTTTCCTCCGCTGACCACGCGTCATTCCAGTAATAATGCGATGCAGAAAACTCGGCCTTGCGAGTGAGCAGAATCATAGGTCTAACTCTATAGAGTGGCGTACAGGCAATTTCGATACAGAATTCTCGCTGGCCACCTTACCGATTATGGCTTGCGTACTGCCTACCCTTCCAGCTTACCTGCTTCAGCACCGTGTGCCGGAACCAGCTTCGGTAGAGCAGCACAGCGAAGAGCGGCAGCGCGAGCGGGCTGAGCAAGCAATCGCGGAACGGAAAATGCGACTTTGCAACGCGGCGGTAAAAGCGCCAGAGCGTCCGCAGCCACAGCAGAAGCACGATGATCCAGAGGAGGCGGCGCGTACTGACCTCATATGTCCACCACAGCAGCGCGGGCAGACCAAAGAGAAGCAGAAAGTCGATCACGCGCCAGGCGGCCAGAGCCAGCGAATTACCGAAGAGCAAAGCGAGATTCTTCGTCCAGCCTTCGGTCATCGCTCCAAAACTGCGGTACATGCGCGCAGAAACCGCTTCCGGCGCATAGCGAAAGCGCAAGCCCTGCTTGCGGCGCTTGACGATTTGCGCGAGGGCCACGTCTTCCAGCACAGAATCCTTTACGGCTTCGTGGCCACCGTTGGCGAAATAAATGTCGCGGCGTATGAGCAGGAACTGGCCATTGGCGGCGGCGATATGCTTTTCCGGGTCGTTGACCTTCGCTGGAGTGTAGGTGACGGCCAGCTCGCTGAATACCAGCGGCATGAGAGTGCGCTGCCACAGGCCTCGCACAATCTGTCGCGGCGAATAGGAAAGCATGGTGGCGTGGTGACGCTCCGCCTCAACAATTGCGCGGCTTGCCGAGCCGGGCTCGTGGACGGTATCGGCATCGGTGAATAGCAGCCATTCGCCACGCGCTGCTTGCGCGCCTGCCCACACCGCATTGGCTTTGCCTGTCCAGCTGTGCTCGAGCTTTGGCGCTTCGAGGATGGTGATGCCCGCAATGGCCTGCGCTATGGAACGGGTGTTGTCGGTGGAGTGGTCATCGACCAGCAGGATTTCCCAGTCCCGCCCAAGAAGCCAGGCATCTTCAGACTGCGCGACGAGCGAGCGCAGGCAGTCCGCGAGGCAGTCCTGTTCGTTGCGGGCGGGAACGATGACGGAAAGTTTCATGAAGCTGACTTGCGGCAAAAGCACTTCGTCATTATATGTAGATGATTGCAAGGCACCGCGCATGCGCTGCCACGCTGCTGCCGGATATGATGAAGTACGTGAACACTAGGGCCATCTTTCGTTCTGCTGCGCTGTTCGCCTGCCTCGCGCTGGCCGCGGCGGGCTGCAATCGCGGAGATTTTCCCGCGCAGGTGGGCGAGCACGCTCCGAACTTCACCATCCACGACGGCACCCAGACGGTGAGCCTGAGCCAGTATCGCGGCAAGACCGTGGTGCTGAACTTCTGGGCTTCGTGGTGCACCTATTGCGCTGCGGAGTGGCCCTCGCTCGAGGAGCTGCAGCAGAAGGTTCCAAACCTGGTGGTGGTGTCGGTGGCGTTCGACAGCGACCCGGCAGATTACCAGCAGTACGTAGTGGACTATCGGCTGCACAACATGACGGTTGTGCTCGACCAGACGGACCAGTCGAACCTGGCATTTGGGACTAAGCGCCCGCCGGAAACCTACATCATCGAC
>DASZAG010000108.1:0-31383 GCA_035945555.1 Acidobacteriaceae bacterium | reverse complement strand
CTGTTCTGCCGACTGGCGTCGACGATTGGGTCGGCGCAGGGGATGGCGTTCGAGGCGATAGGCGGACGGCGGTTCCGGATGTCGCACGGGGCGGAGTGGCTGCTGGTGGATGAAGCGCTGTTGATGGAACTAACGCACGCTCTGGATGGGGAGCTGGTGGATCCACTGAAGACGACGGTGGTGCAGGGACAACGGTGTATGACGACCTGGGTTGTGAAAAAGAAGGCACCTCCGGGCGGGCAGGGGCGGACGTTTGTCAGCTCAGGGATGCCGGCGCGAAGGCCATGACCACGGCGTCGGGGAGCGCGTGGAGGATGGGGCGCGCCGATTCAAGTAGTCTTTCTTCATGTCGCGGTCGGTGAAAGCGCATCTGCTGCTGCTGGCAGTGGTGTTTGTGTGGGGATCGACGTTTGTCCTGGTTAAGGATGCGCTGGCGGATGTGTCTCCGCTGCTGTTTAACCTGATGCGCATGGCGCTGGCGGCTGCGTGCCTGGCGGCGCTGTACTGGAAGCACATTGGACAGATAGATCGTGTGGCGCTAGGGCGCGGCGCGCTGGCGGGATTGTTTCTGGCGGCGGGATACCAGTTCCAGACGACGGGGCTGCGGCTGACGACGCCATCGAATTCAGCGTTTCTTACCGGCCTGACTGTCATTTTTGTGCCGCTGATAGTGGCGCTGCCAAAACTGCGCCCTGCGGGCACGCATGCACCGCGGTGGAATGCGTTTGCGGGAGCGCTGCTGGCGTTCGTGGGGATTATTTTTCTGACCACTCCGGCGGGATCAGGCTTTAACTTTCGCGCGATGAACATGGGCGACCTGCTGACACTGGTGTGCGCGCTGGGATTCGCGTGTCACGTGGTAACGCTGGCGCATTTTTCTCCGCGGATGCGATTTGAGCAACTGGCGCTGCTGCAGGTGAGCTTTGCCACTGTGTTCATGGCAATAAGCATGCCGATATTTGAAAAGCCGTGGGTGCATTGGAGCGGGCGCGTGACGCTGGCGCTGGTGGTGGCGGCGGTGCTGGCGACGGCAGTGGCCTTCACGGTGCAGAGTTGGGCGCAGCAGATATTGCCTCCGACACACCTGGCGGTGTTGTTTACGCTGGAGCCGGTATTTGCGTGGCTCACGTCATGGGTGGTGCTCGGCCAAGGGCTGGGACTGCGCGGCGGGACGGGCGCGGTTTTGATACTGGCAGGCATCGGCCTGACCGAACTGGTGGGTACGCGCATCCAATCAACAGCGCATGAAGGCGCACCCGTCCAAGGACATTCATAGCGGACATCCGTAGGGGACAATCTCAGGCGACAATCGCAGGGCTCCCCCTAAGCGTGTGTGACAGATTCGTTCCGGATTGCGTCTAACAGGGCAAAGGCACCGCAACCCGAGCAAATTGCAGCCGCTATACTGACGAAGGTATCCCGCGCCGCTGAACGGCACGTTTTACATTGGATTTGAAGGATTTGAAGATATGAGGATAGACCAGATATGAAATCAATTCCCGGCTGGCTTCGCACCCGCCGTCTCGCTTCTACTTTTACGATTCTCGCCACTTTGTCCGCGGGAATTTTGATTGGCTCTGTTGTGGCGCATGGCGTTCACGGGCAGGAGTCGAAGCAGGCAACGAAGATTGACACCTCAGATGCGACGCCGCTGCAGGTTCCTGCACCGCGCGATCTTTCGACGGACTTTACGAAGATCGCCAAGGAAGTAGGCCCGGCGGTTGTGAACATCAGCACGGTGCAATTGCCGAAAGAACAGCGCCGGCAGAAGGCCTTTGGCTTTAACGGCAACCCCAATGGCAACGGCATGCAGCAGCAGGGGCCGGACGACGGCGACAACGGCGGCGGCGATGACAACGGGCCGGACAACAACTTCCAGAATTTCTTCCATCATTTCTTCGGCCAAATGCCGGGGTTTGGCGGACAGGATGAAGGTGGGCAGGAGCGCGAATCGCTTGGCTCTGGCATGATTGTGGACCCGCGCGGTTACATCATCACGAATGATCATGTGATCAGGGGCGCGGACAAGATCTGGGTACGGCTCTCGACAGACCCGAATAATGGATTCATGCAGGGGCGCCAGGCGACAGTGGTGGGCTTTGATAAGGCGACCGATATCGCGGTGCTGAAGATTCAGACCGACCATCCGCTGCCGACGGTGAAGCTTGGCAACAGCGAAGGCGCGCAGGTGGGCGACTGGGTTATCGCCATTGGCAGTCCATTTACGCTGTCGCAGACCGTGACGGCGGGAATTGTTTCGGCAAAGAACCGGACGATCAACCCCGGCGTGGCGGGACAGTATCAGCACTTCATCCAGACGGACGCGGCGATTAATCCGGGTAACTCCGGTGGGCCGCTGGTGGACATGGCCGGTGAAGTGATCGGCATGAACACGGCGATTTATACCGAGTCCGGCACGTACGCGGGCATCGGGTTCGCAATGCCGTCAAACACGATCATCAAGATTTACAACGACCTGATTGGGCCGGAACACAAGGTGGTCCGCGGCAGCATCGGTGTGACCTTCCAGCAGTCATTGCCCTCGGCTGTGGCGCATGTGTACGGCGTGACGAACGGCGTGCTGATCAGCAGTGTGCAGCCGGGGTTCCCTGCGGACAAGGCGGGGTTGAAGGCGGGCGACATTATTGTGACGATTGACGGACGGCCGATCAAGGATGGCGATGCCCTGATCAACAACATCTCCGAACGCAAGCCTGGGTCGACGATTGAGTTGGGCTACATCCGGAACGGACAGAAGCACACAGCTACGCTGACGGTAGCGGACCGGACAAAGATGCTGGCTGCGCTGACCAATGGCCAAGGGAATGAGGCGGGCCCCAACCAGGGCAACAACTCAGAGAACACGGAAGCGAAACTGGGCATATCGGTAAGCGACCTGCCGCAGGGCGCTCCGGCCGGAGTACACGGCGTGTTGATTCAGTCGGTGAAGCCGGGATCGTTTGCGGACGAGATCGGGCTTGCCGAGGGACAGGTGATTGTCTCGATCAACCGGCATCCGGTGAATAATGTCAGTGATTTCCGGGCGATTGTGGCGGGGTTGAAGTCTGGTGATGACGTGGCGTTTGAGCTGCAAGATCCGCAAGAACCGAACGCAGGATTTGGTTACCGGGGCGGAACGCTGCCGTAAGTTGCTGATTCTGCATCCTAAAATATCGGCCTCCGAATTTTTCGGAGGCCGGTAGATTTTGTGATATGGTTCTGAGACTGACTTCCATTTGTCCTTCTGCCAGCCCTCTGCCCTGTCTGCGTTCGGTATGATTAGGAGATAAGTCAATACCGACGACATCTGCTGATGAGGTCTTTCTGCATGTTCTTTGGACGAGCTTGCCAGACATTTTTATTGCTTACGGCTGTAGCCGTTACTCCGGCATTCGGCAGTCGTGTGCATCGGCAGCCAACCGCTCACCATCGACACCGTTTCCATATCCGCAGGCACCACCATGTGGTCCGCGGACAGAGGGGCATTGACTCCGAGCGGGCGACTCAGATTCAGGCGGCGCTGATTAAACAGCACTACCTGACGGGGGCTCCGAGCGGGGAGTGGGACAGCAGCACCGAAGCCGCCATGCAGAAGTTCCAAGCTGACCACGGGTGGCAGACGAAGATGACTCCTGACTCACGGGCATTGATTGCCCTGGGCCTGGGACCGGACCACAGTGCGGACGGGACTCCGGTGGCTGGTACGGCG
This sequence comes from Acidobacteriaceae bacterium, assembly GCA_035945555.1. Taxonomy (GTDB): domain Bacteria; phylum Acidobacteriota; class Terriglobia; order Terriglobales; family Acidobacteriaceae; genus Silvibacterium. The sequence goes on along the minus strand of DASZAG010000108.1, from coordinate 27,674 downwards.
GCGGAGCCGGCTCCGGTGGTTACGGCAGTGCCAGCAGAAAACACACTGGCCTCGACGCACATACTCCAGAATTGAATTTTCACTCGAGCATAATCGCCTGAGTTTCCTATCCGTTCGTCCAAAGTTGTGAAACTGCGTCTAACAGTCCAGCGGTAATGGATATGACTCGCAGAACGACTTCCCTTCTCACACTTCTATTTGCAGGATTGGTTGCGGTTCCGCTGCTGGCGCAGAGCGGTGGGACACCTCCTGCTTCGAGCGCGGCAAGCGCGGGCGCGAACACCGTTGTTATCCCCTTCACTGTGCGCGATAAGCACGACAAGCTGATTCCAAACCTGACCAAAGATGATTTCACCCTGACGGTGGACGGCAAGCCGCAGGCGATTCAATCAGTAAGCAGCGCGGCGGGGCTTCCGCTGACGGTTGGCCTGTTGGAGCAGACGAGCCTGTCACAGCAGGGCGCGGTGGATTCGGAGCGGATGGGGACCAAGAGTTTTATCGACCAGACGCTGAGGACCGGTGACGACAAGGCGTTTCTGATCCAGTTTGACCGCGAGGTGGACCTGCTGGCGGATGTCTCGGCAAACAAGACGAAGCTGGATGATGCGGTGAATCAGATTGGCTCTCCTCAGACGCAGAACACGGCGCAAGAAACGAGTGACGAGGGCGAGCACAGGATCGGGGGCAAGGGGACGACGCTGTATGACGCGATCTATTTGGCGTCGAATGACGTGATCGCGAAGCAAACAGGGCGCAAGGTGCTGATTGTGGCGACGGATGGAGTCGACCGCGGGAGCAAGGTGTCTCTGTTCCAGGCGATTGAGGCGGCCCAGAGGGCGAACGCATCAGTGTTTGCGATTTATGTGAAGGGTGAGCAGCAACGCGGCGGAGGAGGCGGAAACGGCAATCAGGGTCGCAGGCGTGGAGGGATGGGTTATCCCGGAGGGGGGAATCCGGGCGGGTACCCGGGCGGCGGCGGTTATCCGGGAGGCGGTGGAGGATGGCCGGGCGGCGGCGGTCGCGGGAATGGACCTTCGGCGCGGCCCACGGAAGGCTCGCGCATCGACGGGAAAAAGATCCTGATACAGATTTGCGGTGAGACCGGCGGCCGGATGTTCGAGGCCGACAAAAAGGCATCAATCGAGGGCCTTTCGGCGGCGATAGTAGATGAGCTTAACGCGCGCTACATGCTGCAGTTCACGCCGGACAAGCAGAGCGATTACGGAGGCTTCCACAGGATCGCGCTTGAAACGAAGAAGAAGGATTATTACGCGCAAGCACGACAGGGTTATTACGGAGGCGAGTAGGAAGGTACAACTCCGGCAGGGTGCGTACCATCTGCAATAATGACCTGTGCGCCGCCTATTGGCAATTTCGGTTCTGATACTGTTCGGGCTGCCGTTTGCTCTGCCACTGCTTGGAGCGAATGCGGCTGACGCGCAGTTGCCGATTTGCTGCCGGAGAAATGGAAAGCATCATTGCGAGATGGCGAGAGAAGTTGCGCCACGCGGGGTGTCCCTGACCACGATCGGCGAGAAGTGCCCATATTCGGTTGCGCCTCCGGCGACCATCATTTTGCCGGCATATACACCGCCGGCTTCGGCATCGATATTTGCTGGAATTTCGCGGCATCCGGCGGTTGCAGCGCAGGTCGAAGCGCAGTTCCGAATCTCATTTGATCGCGCACGACAGAAGCGCGGGCCTCCCATAGTGATCCTCTAAACAACTCCTGATGTGACGAAGTGCCAATTGGCATTTCGCTCGTGATTCGTAAGAGCAAGTGATACGAAGTCGCGGCGCGATTGCACGCGCGCGAGGAGGCTCGTGTTTTGAGACTGAAGTTTGCATCCCTCGTCTGCCTGCTTATCAGCGCGGCTTTGCTAGCGACTCCGCGTGCCCTTGCCACCGATCTCGGAAGGGTGGAAGGCATTGTCCACGACCCATATCATCGACCGATTCCCGATGCGCAGATCACGCTGCGTGCGACAGACTCCGCATTCACGCGGAGCGCGTCGACGAACCGGGATGGAGAATTCAGCCTGCTTTCGATTCCGCTGGGCGAGTATTCGATTACGATTGCGGCTCCGGGATTTGCGACGGAGCGGCAACAGATCACGGTACGAGCGGCGACATCGCAGATTCTGCACTTCCAGCTGGAAGTAGCGACAGTGCGGCAGACCACACAAGTCAGGGCACAACCGGAAGTTACAACGACGGACTCGGCTACTCCGGCGACTCTGATAAGCCGGGAGGAGATTGCGCGCACGCCAGGTGCGGACCGCACGAACAGCCTGGCGATGATTACGGATTTCGTTCCCGGCGCGTACATGACGCATGACATGCTGCATATGCGCGGTGGCCACCAGTTGAGCTGGATGATAGACGGCGTTCCGCTGCCGAACACAAACATTGCCAGCAATATCGGGCCGCAGATCGATCCTAAAGACATCGACTACATCGAAGCGGAGCGCGGCAGCTACGGGGCGGAACTGGGCGACCGGACGTTCGGGATTTTCGACGTGGTTCCGAGGAGCGGCTTTGAGCGCGACCGTGAAGCCGAGCTGGTGACGACGTTCGGAAACTTTGACCAGACAAATGATCAGATCAGCCTGGGCGACCACACGGAGAAGTTTGCCTGGTATGTGAGCGCGAACGGCAACCGCAGCAATTTTGGGTTGCAGCCGCCCGCGGAACGGCCCACGTACGATGCAGAAAACGGATACGGCGGATTTGGGGATCTGATTTACAACGACGGAGAACGCAATCAGTTTCGGCTGGCGACGCAGTTGCGAGAGGACTTCTATCAGATTCCCTATGATCCGGACGCTGGCGATTGGGAAAACCAGCTTTATGACTCGAGTGGGCTGCGTGACGGCGAGCACGAGACGGATGCCTATGCCATCTTCTCGTGGGTGCACACGTACAGCGGGTCCACGCTGCTGCAGGTTTCGCCGTTTTACCACTTCAACAGCGCGAGATATGAACCGGGCGCGAACGACAGGCCTACGTCGACTACGTCCGACCAGGCGGGAAATTATGGAGGCCTGCAGGCGTCGTTCTCGACCGTGCAGGCAAAGAACTCACTGAGCGCCGGCGTTTATGGATATGGCCAGAACGAGGCGGACCGGTTTGGCGTGGCGTTTCACGACGGCAGCTTCCCCGATTTTGTCGACAAGCAGAATGCGACGGGAGGCGTGGAAGAAACATTTATAGAAGACAAGTACCAACCAGCGCATTGGCTTACACTGACGGGCGGCGAACGACAGAGCCATTTTGCGGGAGCGGTGAACGAGGATGCGGTGTATCCGCGAATTGGCGCGGCCGTGCAAGTGCCGAAACTGGGATGGGTGCTTCGTGGGTTCTACGGGCATTTCTATCAGCCGCCGCCGCTCACGAGCCTGGCCGGGCCCGCATTGCAGTATGCGAACGGCGCCAACACCACATTTCTGCCGCTGCACGGTGAGCGCGATGAGGAGCATCAATTCGGAGTGCAGATTCCGATTAGAGAATGGCTGCTCGATGCGGACACCTTCGAGACCAGATCGAACGATTTCCTGGACCACAGCAATGTTGGGGAGTCGGGAATTTTTGTTCCCGTAACGATTGAGGGCGCGCTAATTCAGGGATGGGAAGCTACGTTGAAGTCTCCGCGGGCGTGGCGATGGGGGCAGGTCCACCTGGCGTATTCGAATCAGCTTGCGCAGCAGCGTGGGCCGATCACGGGCGGGCTGGTGTGCAATGCGCCGGGCAATGCCAGCGCGTGCACGGCAGAGCCGGGCTATTCACCGCTGGATCACGACCAACGCAACACCTTAAATATGGGTGCGGAAGCGCGGATGCCGTGGAAGATGTTTGGCGCTTTCAATGTGTACTACGGGTCGGGATTCGCAAACGGCTATCAGGACCGTCCTTCGCCATACGCGGGAGCGTATTTGCCAGCGCACACTACGGCGGATGTGAGCCTGGGGAAGAGTTTTGGCGAGAAATTCACAGTGGGCTTGAACGCGCTGAACGTGACGAACGCGCGGGTCCTGCTGGACAACAGCCTGACGTTTGGCGGCTTTCATTTCAACGATCCGCGGCAGATTTATGGGGAGGTAAGGTACCGTTTCCGGTTCTGAGGCGAAGAAGAAGCGACGATAGTTTCCGGGTTTCTTAGGGTTTCTTTGGTTTTCTAGGTAGAAAGTCACAGTTTTTGCTTGACAAAAATCGGCGGTGAGATGCACCCTCACAAATAGCGAGAAACGACTCTCTCGTGGGAGGGCCCCGCTCTGGCACTCCGTAGTATGGATATGGCAACCTACCCAGCAACTGTCGAGGCTCGTGAAGTTCTTCGGTGTGAGCACTGCAGCCTGGTGCAATTTCGCACGGTGAATTCACTATGCCGCCGGTGCCACAAGCCTTTGGAACTGGACGAGCCGGAACCAGCGCAACCGCAGTTGGTGACGACGACGTCAGAGGAATCCGAGGGTGTAGACGTGGCGCGCGCGGTGCGTGACATTCGGGGATCGCGTAATCTGAGCCAGCGGCAACTGGCAGGACGGATGAACGTTCCTCGCACCTACATCTCAAAAATTGAGAATGGCAAAGCAGTGCCGACGCTGAGTTCACTGGAGCGGCTAGCCAACGCTCTGGAAGTGGATATCTGTGTACTTCTGCGCGATGCGCGGAGCCGCAGACAAGCCGAGGTACGCGCGATCATGTCAGATCCGTTTCTAGCTGAGATTGCGGAGTTTTCGCCAAAACTAGACGGTTTTCAACGCGCGATGTTCCTGAACCAGGTGCGGGAGATGGCTTCCGGCCGGGTCAGGCGGATGGCGTAGCAGAGCCGGAAAGACGAACAAGACAGCCCCTCCCCTCAAGGCCCTCCCCCAGGCCACTAAAGTCTCGCGGGCATCTTCTGCTCCGTAGAACGAGACATTTCTATTTCCATAAGAGTTGGGTCATTCGGATAGGGTTGAGTTCGCCCTGTTTCCGTGAATCCCGCATGGCGGTAGAGCTTGATCGCGCCGGAGTTGCCGCTGGCGACCATCAAAAGGAGCTTCGTAATTCCCTGCGATTCCGCCCATGCACGAATCGCCTCCAGCAGCATCATGCCTAGTCCGCTGCGACGAGATGACGGCGCGACCCAGATAGAAATGACCTGGCCGACGGATGCATCCCCATCGTTGCGAAAGCAGGCGCCGAGGCCGCAGGGCTCCTTATCGCGAATGACGAAGAATCCGATGCGTTGGATTCCGTCGAGGGACTCCGCCCGCTGCAGCCATTCTTCGGGAGTAAGCTGCAGTTCCCGCTCGTAAGTACTGCCAAAAGCCAGCGGGTCGGTCTTTAAGGCTTCGAGTCGCACTCGGCGAAACTGTTCGGCGGACTCTGGAGCGATTCTCACGATGTCGAACATTTCATCACAGGTTCCCTTCCATGTTGCCACGGAGAACACCGCGGCGCATCGGGCTATGATTTGAAGAGGGAGCGATTCCTATGTTGCATCGGAATTGCGACTCGCTAAATCGCTATGCTTCGCTTTGATCCTGAGAAGGACTCACCGGCAAATTTGTATAAGTTGATGATCGGGATGGTGGTGCCACGCCCGATCGCGTTTGTTTCCAGCATGGATGCGAATGGCGTTCATAATCTGGCGCCGTTCAGCTACTTCATGGCCTGCTCGGCGGATCCGCCGGTGGTTTGCTTTGTGGCTGCGCATCGCAGTGGGGCGCAGCCGGCGAAGGACACGCTGAGGAACGTTCTGGCGACAAAAGAATTTGTGGTGAACATCGTCTCAGAAGAGTTCGCGGAAAAGATGAACATGACCTCGGCGGAGGTTGCTCCGGAGGTGGATGAGTTCGTGTTATCGGGGCTGACGCCGCTGGCCAGCGAGATGGTAAGGCCTCCACGCGTGGCTGAGAGCCATGCACATATGGAGTGCCGGCTGCGGCAAACGCTGGCGATCAGCAATGCAGCAGGCGGGGCAAACACCATCGTTTTCGGCGACGTGCTTTGTTTCCATGTAAACGAGGCGGTGCTGGATACGCCGGGAACTTATAAAATAGATCCAGGAAAGCTAAAGGCGATTGGGCGCATGGGCGGGCCGACTTATACACGGACGCGAGACCGCTTTGACCTGATTCGCCCCAAATAACCGTCCGTTTGCGGCTGCGCTCGCCGCGTGCTACGGTCGATGAAGAGTCATGCCGTTGTCCCTGAATTTCAGCCGCGTCCACGAGCTCCCACCGGACGAACTAGAGGTATACCGCCGCCTTGATCCGGCGCGGCTGCCGCGTCATGTCGCCATCATTATGGATGGCAATGGACGCTGGGCAGGCAAACGCAGCCTCAAGCGCTTTCTGGGTCACCAGCAGGGCGCTGAAGCGGTGCAGTATGTGGTGGAGACATCATCACGCATTGGGCTTCCCTGGCTGACGTTGTACGCCTTCTCGCTGGAAAACAATCTGAAGCGGCCCAAGGCCGAAGTGAGTTTCCTGATGAAGCTGCTGCGCACGTATCTCACGAACAACGTGCAGCGGATGAACGACAACAATGTGCGAATCCAATACATTGGACGCACGCATGAGCTGGAACCAGATGTGCGAGAGCGCATGGAATGGGCCGCCGACGCGACGAAACACAACACAGGAACCGTGCTGACGCTGGCGCTGAATTACGGCGCGCGGTCGGAGCTGGTGGATGCCTTCAAGGCATTGCAGACGGAGGTTGCTCGCGGCGAATTAAGGGCAGAGGATGTGACGGAGCAGGACATCCAGCGGCACCTCTACACCGCCCATATGCCGGACCCGGATCTGCTGATTCGCACGTCGGGCGAGATGCGGATTTCGAATTACCTGCTCTGGCAGATTGCATACTCCGAGATTTTTGTGACGGACCGGCTGTGGCCCGACTTCCGCGGTATCCATATGCTGCAGGCGATCGAAGATTACCAGCGGCGCGAGCGGCGCTATGGGGGACTGGCGGACGGTACCGAGTCCGATGACGTCGCTTCCCTGCCCGCAAATACTCTTGTGCCTCGGTAATCCTGCGGTGCTGAACCTGCATCTTATGTGACCGGGCAGGTAGACAGCGACAGAAGAAAATGAGTCCCTGCCCGCTTCCCCCCGATTAGTTACTCCCCGTTTGTGTTCTCCCTTGGCGCAGCAGTGAAATTTCGTTCGTCTGACGAGGGCGAGTTGCTATGCAATCAAGAGATCATCTGGCTGGCCTTCCAGGCTATCAGCCATCCGGGAGAGGACATGTTTGTCCCCCGGCAGTTCAAAGACTTCCGCGCGTTTTACGGAATTGGGACCGGGCAGCAGAAATCGGGAGGTGCCGATGAGGCGTCAGAACCCACCACAAGCCAATATTGAGAAAGCCAAGCACATTGAGCGGTACATGCGCAGACCCGTGATTGGCATGGTGTATGCATCCCTTGGAATCGTGTATGCCGTTTTTGCCTGGGCGATTTTCTTTAGCCTCGTCCGCGATTCGCTCCTGGCGGAGACGCCCATCACGGTTGCCGTTTTTGCGGCGATTGTGCTGGTGCCTGCCGGGGGGGCGTTCCTGGGGGTTTTTGTGAGCCCGAACGACCCAATTTCGCATCGGTTGGCGGAGGTCGCGGACAAATGGCGTCGCCCGCTGGACACGCCCGCTGAACTCTTCACTTTCCGTGAACTGATGATGAGCGGCGAAACAAGCTGCATTAAGATTTCGTTTTTTCTTCCCCTGAACAACAGAACCGGGTCGATAAAAGAGCGAATCTACAACTATGTTCACGGCGTACTTGGGAAGGAGTGCGGACTGCGCACGGCCCCTCCGCCCCGTCTGGAAGTGCAGAACCTGATTGAGGCTCCAATGGAGATACTGGCGTCGGAGTGCGATATTCCGATTCTGTACTGGGAAGTTGACGAGGTTTATGAGATGCAGCCTGGATTCAACACTCCCAATACCCTTTCACCCCAGTATTCGGGAATGGGCGCGTGAGAATTTTGGCTCAATATTTTGATTGACGTAAATTGACGCTCCTGCTAATCTGTTGACTCTCTTCAAGTTTCAACTTGCGCTCTGCGCCTCTCATTGCCTTGCTCTCTCGTGTGTACTTTGCTGTTACACGAACGAGGTGTTTAACATGAGAAGGCAGAATCCCCCTCAGTCTTTTCTCGATAAAGCTTCTGATTATGAGAAGTACCTGAGCGCAACGGCAGTAGGGTCGGCCTATGCGCTATGTGCAGCCATCTCTTTTGGGCTGTTGGCTTTACTCTTTGCAGCGCTGGTAAACGACGGCGTGGTCAATACGTCCATCCTGACGCTTGGCCTTTTTTTATTGATCGCGGCGTGCCCTGCGGCACTGGCGATCACCGCCTTTCGGCGCAGGCCGAGCGATCCTTTCTCTGATTACATTCGAAAAGTGGCCGAAAACTGGCAGCAGCCGCTCAACGTGTCGGAAGACCGGACCTCGTTTAAGGTTCTGATGGCGAGCGGAGAGGAACTATGCGTGAACCTCTCGTTTCACTATCCCGCCGAGGACCAGACGGTGGACACAAAGGTGCGGCTGAACGTTTTTGTGCGCGCCGCGCTGGAGCGGGATTGTACGACGAGGACGCGGGTTCCAACCGAACGTGAAATAGAGACCGCAATTGACGACGCTCTGGAATTTGTGGCCGCTGAGGCCGATATTCCGATCCTGTATGTTGAAGTGCGCGATGTGCACAAGGTACGCGACGTGTATTCCGTCGTGCACGACGACCTGGCGCCCTCGGAGTTCCTGGGGACGGGATGGGAAAGAACTGAATTCGCGCCGGTGTTGAAGGCTTCATAATTTCATCGATTGCAATGCCGCGAAACGCAGCCTCAACTGCCAGGTGTGAGGCTGTGCTGCAGGCCTGAGTCTGCGAATCATTGAAGAACATGGGACGCTTTCGTGCTACCTGGGTTACACGGCGACGCAGGGAGCGGCCGGCTGGTGTGTGGTGGCATCGAAGGCAGTAGTCGTCTTAAGCAACGATGTCGTAGGGACGCATCATGTCATTGGCTTCGTGCTCAAGGATGTGGCAATGCCAGAGATATCGGCCGGCATACGGCTGGAACGGCACTATGATGCGGGTGAGCGTTCCCGGCGGGCACTGCACGACGTCCTTCCAGCCCATTTCATGCGGCTCCGGCGGCATGGCGGGACCGGTATAACGCAGCGGCAGCGTGTTGGTGGCGAGATAGTCGTCTGCAGAGAAACTTCTTCTATCGAGAATCTGAAAGCGAACCATGTGAAGGTGGATGGGGTGGGTGTCCTGCGTGAGGTTGGCGAGGCTCCAGATTTCTGTTGTGCCGAGCTTCATGATTTCCGTAACTGGGGAGGCCCAGTGCTTGCGGTTGAGAAGCATGACCATCGCCATCCCTTTGTCGTCATCAAATTCATTCAGCGTCATCATGCGGGTGCGGATGGCTTCGCTCTCGGAGATGCGATGAACGGGACGTAACGTACTCGGAAGCTGGCTGTCATCGACCACTCGGGATCTGTCGACACGAAACTTCATCAGGTCGAATTCGCCGCTCTGGAGAATAATGTGCTCTCCGCGTGAGGCGCTGAAGTCGACGATAAGGTCGATGCGCTCGGCAGGCGCGAGCACTACCTTTGAACATTCGACCGCGGCCGCAAGGAGTCCCTGATCGGCGCCGATGACATGGAAGGTCTGTCCGTTGGAAAGCGACAGTGTAAAGAAGCGCGAGTTCGCGGTATTGGCAATGCGCAACCGATACTTGCGCGGTTCGACCTGGTGATAAGGCCGGACCTTGCCGTTGACCACCATCGCGTCGCCAAGAAACTCCTGCGACCATGCGCCCTCGTCTGGCGGATTGGGATAGTACAACTGACCCTGCGGCGTAAAGCTGCGGTCGTAGATAAGCAAAGGGAGTTCGTACTTACCGGAAGGCAGTCTCAACGATTGCTCGACATCATCGCGCAGGAGATACCAGCCCATCAATCCTGCGAAGATGTTGAAGCGGTTGACGCCCATGGCGTGATCGTGGCACCAGAGGGCGGTTGGATCCTGCAGATTGGGATAGTAGCAAAGCCTACTTTTTCCGGGACCGTACCAGTTATCGGGGTAGCCGTCGCTGATGCTCGGCACGCGCGCGCCATGCATGTGGGTCGAGATGCGCGTGGGTGGCGCGTGCTCCATTCCGGGATGCGGCGTGTCCAGCGGTAGAAAGTGCTGGGCCGGGAGATCGTTGATCCAATCGATGAGAATGCCTGCTTCGCTGCGCGCCTCAAAGAGCACTGGAGCCGAGGTGGCTCCGTAGCCAAACAAACGTGCCGGAGGCAGATCGCGATGAAGCTTGTCGCGAATTTCGCGTGCGTGAATGGCGTAATATGGCGCCTGCTTCGCTCCCAACTCTGCTGACGAGCGAAGACCTTGCGGCGATTGCTGCACCGGCAGCGGAAGGAGATCGACGAAAGACGCGAGCTTCATCGCGTCGAGAGTTTTGGCACTCGGCAGCGCTGTCATCCTTTGCATGTGGCGCGCACTGGCTCCAGTGCCTGCCGATTTGGCCCATGCGCGTGAAGCGAGCAGACCGGCGGAAGCCAGACTGCCCTGCTGCAACAATCGCCTGCGAGTCCAGTGCATCAGGACTATTTTATTGGTGCGCTGCTTCCACGAGTCCCGTGTCGGGATTCAGGATGAGCTTGTGCACATTTTGCGGGCGCCCTTTGCTGAAGTCGAACATGCCGAGCAGCGATCCCGACTTCGCATCGAAGGAGCCTCCGCCGAGGCGCTCGCCATTGAGGTAGAGGTCCTCGATGAGATGAATAATGGAGGGCTGCGTTGTGAAGGTGTGATCCACGTAATTTGCTTTCGCCCAGGGCGAGATCACGAGAAGCGGCAGTCGCGGGCCGGGACCGCATCGCCCCTGCGCATGCAGCGTAGACGAGTTCACCCCGGGCAGCGCCGTCTCGCCGTCGCCACACTTGCCTGCGCCATCGAGTGCGTCTCCCGCGGTTTGGGAGCCGTTTGTGGTGGGGGCCGTCGCATGGTCATACCAACCGTCGGAATCATCGTAGGCAATGATGACCGCAGTGTGGTTCCATTCGGGCTGGTTCTGCAAAAAATTGATCACAGTCACCACCCAGTGCTGCTCATCGAGTGGGTCGGAATTACCGGCGTGGCCATCTTCATAGGCCGGCGCCTTGAGGAAACTTACGGCCGGAAAGTTCCCTGCTTTCACGGCCTCGAAGAAGTCATGAATGTCGTACTGATGATTCGCGCCGCCATCGTGGTTCATGCCAACAACACTGGGCGAGGATGGTCGAACGTGTTTGGGATTTGCGGTGGACTTGTAGTACTGGAAAGGCTCGTGATGGGGCACGTAATCGCGTGCGGTGACATCAGTAAATTTTGATGTAGTGTTGCGGCGGCAGCCTGTGCTGCCGTTGGGATTCACGAGGCTGAGGTCGAACCCGCCCTGAAAAAATCCCCACGAAATATTGGCGGCACTAAGCAAGTCGCCGATGTTCCGTCCAGTCATGTGGACCTGGCCATTGGAAGTACTGGAACAGATGTCATCCTCCGGTTCCGGATCGGCGATCAGGCTGAATCTGCCATCGCCGTCAGGCAGCATACTTCCCTGGGCATTCTGGTCATTCACTACACCGTTCGTCTGGCCTGAAATGAGGTTGATAGCTCCGGGAGTCGATGGACCGAAAGTGGCATCGAACTGGTAATCGCTCATAGCAAAATGCTGGGCGTAATTCCAGTAAGCGGTTACGGTATTGCCGTCAAAGTAGCCCATCGTGAGTCCGCTGGTGGCCAGAACGCCGGGATGCTTGCCGGGAACTCGCGGGCCATCGGGGTGGCCGACGGATGCCGGGAACAGGTCCATTTTGCCATGATCGAATGCCTGCTGCTCGGCGTGATAGGCGTGGCTCTGGTCGGCAGTGGCGGCCTGAGAGCGGTCGAGCCGGAAGGGATTGGAGCGGCCCTTGCCGTTTTCAGGATTCAGATTATTGGGGTTCTCTTTGAGCAACTGCTCGGTATAACCATCGACCCTGGGAGTTCCGGGCAGCGGCTTGAAGAGCGGTTCTCCGAGAGGATTGAGCGCGTGGGGGTAGGTCCCGAAATAGTGATCGAAGGAGACGTTCTCCTGATACAGAACAACCACATGCCTGATTACTCTGCGCGCTTGCATCAAACTGCTGCTCTGCTCTCGCGTTTGGGCCCGACTAACGGGGCAATAGGCGATTCCACCAATCAGGAGAGCAGACAGCCCGTTCGTCGCGGCTTTCTTCCAGTTCATGCGGCCTCTGTTTTTGGTTTTTTCTTCATTGCCACGATACCTCATGCGCTTACAAGGCGAACTGCTGAGTCATTAAATTTCCACCTTTCGATTGAGGCGGGAACGAGTTTCCGTGGCTAGAATCACCCTTGCGATTCAGTAGTGGGAATTTTTAGCTGGTTAACTCGCACATTAACAAAGTTGAGAAACGTGCTATCAAGATGAACGCCAAGCTTCGACCGCTGATCTTCATCTCATTCCTGCTTGCGCTATGGCAGGTCTCTGTTCTGCTGCATCCTCATCAACTACTTCCCGGGCCATGGAAGACCGCACGGGGAATTGCTGATCTCATCCCTCGCGGCCTGCTTTTCAAGTACGTTATCGCTTCGCTCTTCCGTGTCACCTGGGGATTTTTCCTCGCCGTCGTCCTTGCCGTTCCGCTCGGCCTCGCGATCGGCTGGTACCGTCGTGCAGAAATGGCCTTCAATCCCATCCTGCAGATCCTGCGCCCGATCTCTCCGCTCGCATGGATTCCCATCGCCATTCTGTGGTTTGGAGTCGGCGACCTTGCTGCGGTCTTTCTCATCTTCGTAGGCTGTTTTCTGCCGCTTCTTCTCGCAGTCGTCAACGCAGTCAGGAGCGTCCCGGCTGTGTACATTAACGCCGGACGCAACTTCGGCCTGGGGCCCTTCGCGTTGATGCGCCGCGTACTTTATCCCGCTATCGTTCCGGCTTTGATGACCGCCCTGCGAATCACCCTCGGCGTCGCGTGGCTGGTCGTCGTAGCCGCCGAAATGATCGCCGTTAACTCCGGACTGGGCTTCCTGATTATCGACGCGCGCAACGCGGGCAATCGCTATGATCTCGTCGTCGCCGGAATGGTGCTCATCGGCATTGTCGGCCTGCTGCTCGACGACGGAGTCCGCTCGCTCGAAAAAGCCAAAGCCTTAAGCTGGAGCTACGTGGAGGACCACTGATGGCCGTGAACGAAACCGCCAATGCCCCGCTGAACTCTATTGCTGGTCCGGCAGCTTCAAGCCGTGCCAAGCTGCGGACTGAAAGCGTCAACATGGTCTTCAACCGCGACGGCAAGAGCTTGCCCGTCCTCGAAAATATCAATCTAGAGGTCTACGATGGTGAATTCGTCTGCCTGCTCGGCCCCTCGGGGTGCGGGAAGTCCACTCTACTGAGCGCCATCGCCGGATTTTTCAGCCCTACGAGCGGCGAGATCCGCATCGATGGCGAAATCGTTCAGGGTCCCGACCCGCGCCGCATCTTCGTCTTTCAAGAGCGCGGCGTTTTTCCATGGCTCACGGTCGAAGGCAACATCGGGTTCGGGCTTTCGCAGCTGTCTCGCGCCGACCGCGCCCAGCGCATCCAGCACTACGTGAAAATGGTGGGCCTCGAAGGCTTTGAAAAAGCATACCCCCACGAACTCTCCGGAGGCATGAAGCAGCGCGTTGAAGTGGCCCGCGCCCTCGCTGTTAATCCTGACGTGTTGTTTCTTGACGAGCCCTTCGGCGCGCTCGACTCCATCACGCGCATGATCATGCGCGGCGAGCTTCTCAGAATCTGGGAGGCCGAGCGCAAAACCATCCTCTTCGTCACCCATGACATTGACGAGGCCGTGCAGCTTGCCGACCGGGTCGTCGTGATGAGCGCACGCCCCGGACGCATCCAGCAGATCGTCCCGATTGATATAGCTCACCCGCGCGACATCAGCTCTCCCCGGTATCTCGAGCTGCGCGACGGCATTCTCAACCAGATCGGGCTGGCGCATAAGCTATGAGCGCGCAGGCCCAACCCCGCAAGTTGGAATCGATTTTCTGGCCCATCTTCGCGACCGCCGTGTTTATCGCGTTCTGGCACTATGCCGTCCTTTGGACTGCCACAAAAATCTTCCCCTCGCCTCTTGAAGTCGAGCGCGGCTTCGCCGAACTCATCCAACAGGGAGTACTCTACCGCGACATTCTGGATTCACTGCGCCGCGTTGCCATCGGATACTTTTCCGCTGTCGCTTTGGGCATCCCGCTCGGCCTGCTGTTCGGCTGGTATCCCGCGATCAATCAGGTCGTCAACCCGGTTGTGCAGATACTCCGTCCCATCAGCCCTATCGCGTGGATTCCTGTTGCCATTATCTTCTTTGGTGTTGGCGACTACGCGGCGATCTTCCTCGTGTTTCTGGGAGCATTTTTCCCGATTATTGTTACCTGTGTTGCTGCCGTTTCCAACGTGCCTGCCATCTATCGCCGCGCTGGCAGCAACTTTGGCCTTAAGCCGGCACAGATACTCTCGCGCGTTGTTTTCCCAGCGGCCCTGCCGCAAATTCTCGTCTCGCTGCGCGTCGCGCTCGGCATTGCGTGGCTTGTGGTTGTTGCCGGAGAAATGATCGCCGTCACCTCAGGCCTGGGATTCCTTATCATCGACTCTCGCAACTCCGGCAAACGCTACGACCTTGTTGTGGGGGCCATGCTCATCATCGGCGTCATCGGCCTTGCTCTCGATACGCTCTTCCGTCGAGTGGAAAAAATCAAACCCGTACGGTGGGGGTTCCGCGATGAATCTTAAGAGCCGCTTGCACAAGGCAAGCCAGTGGAGCCTCAAGACGAAAATCCTCTGCGTCGCTCTCGGATGGTTGGTCGTTGTCACCGGCTTCCACAGTTGGCTCAACGTCAACTGGGCTGCGGTGCTGAACGACTATCGTCCGCCCGCGAAGCGCAAGATCATCGTGGGGTACATTCCCGTCACCTGTCAGTTGACTTGCCCGGTCACTGACTACATCTCGAAATACTCTGAGAGTGGCGAAATGTACATTCCGCGCATGTTCCAAGGGTTCCCCGAACTCAAGGAAGCGCTTATCGCGAATAAGATTCAGGCCGCATTCATCGTCGCGCCGCTGGCCATTGCGCTTGCCGCACAGGATGTCCCCATCAAGGTCGTCTATCTCGGCCATCGCAACGGGAGCGCGGTAGTCGTGCGCAAGAATGGCACCATTAAAAACTTCGGCGACCTGCGCGGAAAAACCATCGCCATCCCCAGCCGCTTCTCTGATGAGCGACTGCTCCTCTTCCGCGCCATGCAGGCCTACGGCATGAAGCCCGACTCCGTGAAGATGGTCGAAATGGCCCCGCCCGATGTAGCAGGCGCGCTGGAAGCCGGCGCGATCGATGCGTTCGTAATGGGAGAGCCATTCCCGTCGCAGGCAGAGATGGATGGCTATGGACGCATCCTCTTCTACGCTGACAGGTACTGGCCCAATTACATGTCCTGCATTCTCGTCGCTCGAACTGACCTCATCCAGCAGCGCCCCGAAGTCGTGCAGGTTCTCGTCGATGGCATTGCCCGCTCTGGCCTGTGGCTCGACAACAGCCGTCCGCACCGTGTGGACGCCGCTGATTTCGTCGGCCGATATTACTACCACCAACGTCCTGAGCTGCTGCGATGGGCGCTCACCAAGCCCATGTCGCGCATCCGCTACAACTTGCTAGAACCGCAGAAGCCTGACTTCGATGAGGTGCGTGATTTGATGATTCAGACCGGGGTTCTGAAAAAGAAAATTGCCTTCAGCGACTACACCGACCTTCAGTTTGCCGATCACGCCACGATTGAAACCGCCTGGAAATACGAGCCCGGTGACGCTGCCGCGAAATAACCCCACACTCAAGGAGAACCTGTCATGATTCGCCGCCAGTTCCTTAAGCTCGCCGCACTCACTGGAGTCACAGGGCTCGCCTCCATTGGAACGCTCGATGCAATCGAGAAAAAGGCCGGAGCCGCGACTCGTCTGCCCGTGGAGACCGTTGACTGGCACGTGGCCGGATTCACCTGTGTCACTTGCGCTGTGGGCCTCGAAACGATGCTGCGGCAGCAGAAAGGCGTCGTGTCCGTTGTCGCAAGCTATCCAATGGCTCACGTCACCATCCAGTTTCATCCAGATGTGGTAACGGAAGCCACGCTTCGCTCCTATATCTCAGATCTGGGTTTTACCGCGTCAAGCGGCAATGCTCCGACTCAGGCCCAGAGAGGTTAATCCACATGGGAAAGCACTACGCGCAGATCGCAGACACTCTCACCAGCAGCCTGAGGCTCAGCCAACCTCCAGTTGCAGTTTGCTTTACTGACTCGCTTCCCGCATCCGTGCCACGTTATAAAGGGCAGGCCCCGGCAGGCTGTCGCTTCTGGCAGGACGGTGCCACCTTATCCTTTGCTACTTCGTCTACCGACCATGCCCTCTGCACCATTGGCGTCTACACCCACAACCTTGAGCAGTCGCCCGCGCAGCAGACCGACCTCATGGATGCGCTCAAAGTCTTCGGCGATCTTGGCTACATTACTCCGAAGGATCTGCCGCTCATTCCCGTGCTTGCTTCGCGCCCAAGATATGTTGTCTACTCGCCCCTTTCGCAGTCGCCCCTCGCACCTGGAGTCGTTCTGCTCGTAGTCGACGCGGGACAGACACTCATCCTCAGCGAAGCCGTGCAGCAGGTCGAAAATCGGAATGCCCCTGCGATGGGCCGCCCCGCCTGCGCCGTCATTCCCCAGGTGATGAATACCGGTCGGGCCGCGCTAAGCCTCGGCTGCTGCGGGGCACGCGCTTATGTCGATGTCCTCACGGACAACGTCGTCTTCGCGTTGCCGGGGGCAAGTCTTGAAACTTACGCTCAACGCGTTCAGGTTCTTTCTGAAGCGAATTCAGTTTTAGCGAAGTTTCATCAGCTTAGGCGACGCGATGTTGAATCAGGAAGATGTCCTACAGTTCAAGACTCACTTAGCGCCCTGGGCTGATAACGGAATACTCTCCGGACTTCGTAACTTACGGCGTTATCACGGTCGCGATTTTCGGAATGCGTCCTTCACTTGCGGTGAACCGAGATACCTGAACATCACGAGGTTAAGCGTTGACGAAAACCAGAAATAACTGCCCAACGCGCGCTGCGATTCACTAGGAGATTTTCGGCAAAATCGTTGAAAGATTGGCTCCTCAGGTAGGACTCGAACCTACAACCCTTCGGTTAACAGTTAGAAATTCGTCCCGTTCAGGCTTGCCCAAGGTTGCCCTATGTTGCTCGTTTTCAATGGATTGCAGAATCCTCTGCTTCGACTGAAAGTGTGGGGACTACCCACAATTTGGCACCTTTTTCCACCAGTCTACCCACAAAAGTCCCCACAGTCTTTTTGTGCTCTCGCCCTACCCGATCAATATCTGAATCGCAGCCCATTCGAGATTCACAATTCTCCGCGACAATAGCTAGTCAGAGATCAAAAAGTATTGCGGAGGCTTTTCGTAGATTTGAGCAAGCTGGATCAGTTCAAAGACCTCGATACTGCGTTCCCCCGTCTCACACTTCGAGAGAAAGGAATGCGCTCTGCCCATACGCGCCGAGACTTCGCGCTGCGTCAGCCCGGCCTCTTCACGGCTAGAGATCAGCTTTTGGAGGAATCTGTCGTAGAGAGCCTGATGCTGCGTCGTCCTCCCTTTGCGCGACGTGCGGGTTTCAGGCTTCTTCCGTCTCTTCACCTTTCAAGTGTGGTAAACAGGGTATTGAATCCCCTAATAGGGGCCACGGCAGTTGGTGTCTAATCCTTGTCAGGAGGTAAAAGTGCCGAGAGAGTATGTAGAATGCGCCGAGGTCGTGGGCAAAACGATCAAGGCACTCAAGATGTACGAAGACGAAGTAGACGGATGCGAAACGCTGATTGAATTCACGGACGGCACATCGTTTACCAGCTCGGTTTCCTATCAACCAGCCGTCAAGGGGACGCTCTTCAAGGGTGGCGCGGGAACGCCAGAGATCATCCGCGACTACGAATTTTAGGACTCTACCCAGGCATCGTCATTCCAAAAAGGAATGACGCACCGCTCGCAATTTCATTGGACGTTCGCACCTACCGCTCTTAGCGTTGCGCCATAGCTGACACATCTGGTCAGCGGAGGTGCAAAATGCAAAAACCCCGTCATCCGGCCCAGGGGAAGAGGTGGCTCCTTCGACCTCGACTCCTGGGCTTTCTCGCGTTCACCATCCTGTTGCCGCTGGCCGCGCATGCCCAGTCCAGCGGCTCTCCCTTCGATACCGGCTTCACTGCCCTGCAAACCCTGTTCACCGGAACGATTGCAAAGGTCGCCAGCCTGATTGCCATCGTGATCGGCGGCTACGGCTTCGCGCATGGAGAACCAGGCGCGAAGAAGGCCCTGGCCGGGGTCGCGGCCGGGACCGGCATTGCTGTTCTCGCCGTCAACGTCCTGAGCTGGCTGTGGGGCGTGTAAACCCGTTCCCATGCCAGTTCGATCTTTCGACCCTGCCCATTCACCGAGGGGCTTATGGCAGACCGACCACAACCGAAGCGGCGCACAAACCGGGTTTTCAAAAGCCTGCATAAGCCCCTTACCTATCTCGGTGTCGAACGCACCCTGTTTTACTTCGTGTGCGTCGGAGCTGTGGGCGCATTCAACATCTTCAACAGCATCGTCGCGGGCTTCGCTGTTTTTGTTGGCGGCTTCGCCTTCGGCCATTGGGTAACGAACACCGACCCGGCCTTTCTCCGCATCCTCGCCCAATCCGAAAAATACAAGCTGCGTTACGACGCTGCCAAGCAGAGCGTCCCCCGCGTGGAGGTGCGCTGATGCTTCGCCTGGATCGAGTCATCAAACCGTGGAAAGAGGCCGCCGCGCTGAACGACCATATCAACCTGTACGGCTTCTGGAATGAGACGGTCTTCCTCACCAAGTCTGGTGACGTGGGCATAGTGCTTCGTGTTCCCGGTGTCGATTACGAAAGCCTGGACCATGCGCAGCAGGAATACGCCGTCAAACGGCTGGAAGCGGCCCTCAAACACTTTGGCCCCGGCTTCCATGTTTATCAGTATCTCTTTAAGCAGAACCGGCCTGAGATTCCCTTCGCCAGCTATGACGATCCGGTAGTGCAGGCGGCCATCGAGCAGCGCAAAGAGTTCTTTGAGCAGAAACGCGATCACCTGTATCAGGTCGAGACTTATTACTGCATCTTGCTCGAAGGCGCGCGGTCGAAGACCGGGCTGGGCGCGGCCCTCGCTCAGCTTCTCCGCGACCCAGCGGGAGCTGTGGGCGAGTTGCGAGCGCAGTTCACCAGCAACAGCATGAAGACACTGCTGCGCTCGCAGATCGAGCAGGACGTATCGCGGTTGAAGCAGCGGACACAGGCATTCGTGCGGCAGCTCTCCGACTTCATGCAGATTGAGGTGCTGGACCAGCAGGGCCAGTTCCGCTTCTTCCGCCGCTTGCTCAATTACGACGAATGGCGCATTGCGGGCAGGCCGCAGTCCACGCAGTTCCTTGACTACCAGGTAGTCAACTCCAACATCGAGGCCGAACGCGATCATTTGCGCGTGGGCGACCATTGCGTGCGCGTGCTGACGATGAAAGAGGTCATCACAGAGACGCGGCCTCTAGTGCTCGATTCCCTCTTAAAGATCCCTGCCAGCTTCTACGTTGTGACCGAATGGACGCCGCTGACAGTTGCCAAGGCGCGCAAAGAGGTCAACAAACGCCGCCGCCATTTCAATATGTCGAAGACCGGCTTCGTCTCGCAGATCGGCAATGACGCCACAAAGACGAATCCCCGTGATGTGCTGGTGGACGAGTCGAAACAGGCGGACATTGAGAATCTTGGCGACTGCCTGCGGGCTTTGGGCGACGGGCAATCGCTGGGCGATTTCTCGCTGACCATTGTTTTATACGGTCCCAACAAGCACGAACTGGACCAGCTCATAGGCGAATTTACTGGCGTCTTCACCAATGCTGATGGCAACCTCTTCGCCGAGACATACAACCAGCTCAATGCTTACTTTGCGACGATCCCCGGCAACTACGCGATGAATCTTCGCCGGCTGTACCTGCTGAACAGCAATTACGCGGATCTGAGTTTCCTGTTTACCATCCTGTCCGGCGAGAAGATGAATCCGCATCTCGGGACAGAGTACCTGGCCGTACTCGAAACCGACAATGCCACACCGTACTTTCTGAACCTGCATAACGGCGAAGTGCCACACACCCTCATTCTCGGAATGACCGGCTCCGGCAAAAGTTACCTATGCTCGTTCCTCTTACAGAACGCGCAGAAATACACGCCGCTGACCTTCATCTTCGATATCGGTGGGAGCTTTGAATCGCTGACCCACATCTTCGGCGGCAGCTACCTCAACGTCGGCCAAGAAGCGCGCGATTTCACCATCAACCCATTCTCCCTCCCGCCCACCAAAGATAACCTGCAATTCCTGTTCAGCTTCTTCCGCGTGCTCATCGAAGGCACTGAGCAACGGTATCGGCTGGATTACAAGGAAGAACGCAAGCTCTGGGATGCGGTCGAACGGACATACATGCTCGAAGAGGACCAGCGCACAGTTTCGAACTTCGTCAACATCATCGGGGAGTTAAAGGAGCGCCTGTATCGCTGGACTCACGATGGGCAATATGGATTCCTCTTCGATAACGCCATAGACACGCTTTCGTTCAGCCGCTTCCAGACCTTCAACTTCGCCGGTTGGGGCGACGCGCCCGAGGTGTTGGAGCCGCTGCTGTTTTATGTGCTCCATCGCGCCTCGAACGAGATTACCGACCCGCAAAGACTGGCGACGTTCAAGCTCTTCCTCATGGATGAGGCATGGCTGTTCGTCCGCAATGAAACGATTCGCAACTATGTCGTGCAGGCGCAAAAGACGTGGCGCAAGCACAATGCCGCAATGGTGCTGGCGACGCAATCCCTCAAGGAATTGCAGGAGTCCGGCATGTTGCAGATTGTCTCCGAAAGCTGCCCGACCAAGATATTCCTCGCCAACCCGGAGATGGACCGCGACGTGTACCGCGAGGCGTTTCACCTGAACGATACGGAATTGGAGTTGATTGCGGGGTTGGTTCCTCCAGGGCAGATGCTCATTCGGAAGGCACAGTCTTCCAAAAAAGTTCAGTTGAACGTCGATTCCGTCTCGCACTGGATGGCAACGAATAATGCCCGCGACAACCTGAAAAAGCGTGAGTATTTTGCTCGCTTTGGCATTGCGGAAGGCCTGCGTCATCTGGCCGAAGATCATCCGTTCCGGCCCCGCACGCTGGCCGCATCCAGTTCGCTCAACCGTTAGGAGGTGTTGTCATGTCTCGTTCCCGTATTCTCATCACCGCGCTTGTCGTGGCGCTCTCCGCATCTTCCGCTGTGGCGCAGGATGCGTCGGCCCGCACCGTGCAGTATCACTCGCAGGACATTGTGCCGATCCACGCCAAGCTGAAATACACAACACTCATTGAGCTGCCCACCACGGAAAAGATCATGGAAGCGGCCACCGGCGACAAGGATTTTTGGATCGTGGATATTGTCGGCAATTTCTGTTTCGTCCATCCGGCAAAGGCTGGCATCAGTTCCAACCTGAATCTCATCACCGACAAGGGCAACATCTATTCGTTCACCTTGCAGGACGTTTCCGATACCTCGGAGCCACCGGACTTGAAGGTGATCGTCCAGCCCGCCGACCGCTCCGCGATTATCGCCTCCAGCGGGCCACCGCAGTTCGTCCCTGCCGTGCAACTGGCGCAGTCGAAGGAACAGCTTGCGGCTGTCGAATCACACATCACCCAGGCGGTCGATCAATATAAGAGCGCCTATCCGATGCAGTTGAAATTCGATTACACCTTCAAGGCCAACGATCCGCCCTTCGACATTCAAGCCATCTATCACGATGACAAGTTCACGTACATCAAAACCGATGCCCCGGAGAAGTTCAGCGTATACGAGATGCGGGATGGCAAGCCTAATCTCATCAACTATGACTTGCGCGATGGCACGTACATCATTCCGAAGGTAATGGATTCGGGTTATGTCGAGTTGGGCAAGAAACGCATGGAGTTTTCGCGGAAGGGGTAAGCCATGCCAGAGCAAATGGTTCCAGAGCTGCCGGCAGAGCCGGAGTTGAAGAAAAAACCCTTTGAACCGAAAGGCGTGCTCCAGAAAAACATGAAGATGCTCGTGTTTCTCGGAGCGAGTGCGCTGGTGATTGTTGCAGCGATCATCAGTGCGGGCGGTAAAAAGCCTGCTTCGCAGACAGCGGCAAAGAATCAGCCCCCGCAGCCGATAGTGCAGGACAATACCGAGAACAACATCCAGGACCTGAAAAGCCAGCTTGCCGCCGAGCAACAGAAAGACGCGCAGCAGCAGGCGGCTCTCGCCCAGGCCAACGCTGTCAACCCATTATTGACCGGAGCAACGCCCGCGCAGCAGGCCGCCGCCGCAGGGTACGCCCCGAACGGCCTGCCTGTGGCCTGTGTGCCGGGACAGCCTTGCGTTGCGAATGGAGTGCAGCAACAACAGGCCGGCGTGCTGCAGCTCTCTCCCGCGCAGCAGCAGGCCCAGCAGCTCGCCGCCAAAGAGCAGGCGCTCGCCTATGATTCGCGTTTCGCCTCGAATCTCGTCTACACCCACGCTGTCAGCGGCACGAGCGCACAGCAGTCTCAGGGAGCAGACAACGGCCATACATCTGGGCAGAACGCTTACGCGCAGGCCGCGGCCTCGCAGCCGGAAAGTAGCCTGATTGCTCCGCGCGCGGCGGGCGAGCCGTCCGCATCACAGCCGAAACGTGATCCAGAGGTCAACATCGACGCCGCTGTAGGCCAGCCCTATGTGATCTATGAAGGTACGACGCTGGACACGGTACTAATGAACCGGCTGGACGGCGATGCGCCCGGCCCGATCAAGGTGCTGGTTTCGACGCCGCTTTACTCCCACAACGGTCAGCATGTCCTCATTCCAGACGGAACCATCGTGCTCGGTGAAGCCCGCAAAATCGGCGCGACAGGCTTCGGCCAGCAGCGGCGCATGGCCGTGACCTTCCATCGGTTGATTATGCCCGATGGCTACTCCGTGGACCTGGACCAGTTTCACGGACTGGACCAGATTGGCGAAGAGGGCTTGAAGGATAAAGTCAACAATCACTATCTCCAGATCTTCGGCACCTCCATTGCTCTGGGTGTGATTGCCGGGGCCGGAGAGATTGAGGAAGGCGGCGGAACCATCACCACCAGCGGGTCACAAGCATTTGCCACCGGCGCGTCCGCCAGCATCTCGCAATCGGCCACGACCGTCCTCGACCGTTTTCTTGAAATTCCGCCGACCATCACCATCCGCGAAGGCCATCGCGTGAAGGTCTATTTCACGCAGGATATGTTGCTGCCTGCGTACTCCAATCACACCATCTCGCCCACGTTCTAGGAGGGTTCATGCAGCGCATCTGTATCGCCACCATCGCCATTCTGGTTTCTGTATCACTCTTCGCCGGCTGCAAGAAGCAGGAGAAGTGCGCTGCCGGGGATTCGCCCCAGGTCTGCAAAGCTTTTCAGGACTGCCTGAAATCGAACACCTCCACTGAGGTCTGCCGCATGGGAGAACAAGACGCCAACGGCATTGAGAAAACCAAACCGCAACATTGAAAGGAGCCTCCACCATGAAACGTATCGGCCTCATTGCGACGATCGCCCTACTCGCCGGAGCAACTGCCGCACACGCCCAATTTGGCTCCGGCATCGTCTATGACCCCACACAGTCCGCCCATGCCATTGAGCAGATCGAGCAGGGCCAGAACATTTTCACTAACTCTGTCAAGTTGGCGGACAACGCGATTGCGACGTACAACCTCATCCACCAACTATCCCTTGCGCCGCAAAGCCTCTATCAACCGTACCTCTCGCCTTCGACCTATTGGACGGCTCTGAACCAGGCCGCGAATACCTATGGCAATTCGCAGCAGTGGATGAACTCCGCGAACACCGGCACAGGCGCGCAGTACGCCTACCAGCAGGCATCCATTCCACAGACTACTGTATTGCCGCAATACAGTTCGCTCACGACCAGCGGCCAGCAGCAGATCGCAGCGGAGGGCGCGACCAGCGACCTGAACGATGCGGTCACGGCCAGCAGCCTCCAGACGCTCGGCACCATCCGCGCCAACGAACAGAAACGCGAGGCCGATATAGAAGCACTGGAGGCCGCCAGCCATTCGACAGACCCGACGCAACAAACCGATATGGCAACCATGCAGCGCATGAATCAGGCTTTGCTTTTGCAACTTCGCACGCAGCAGGAAGCAAACCAGATCAACGAGACGCTGGCACTCCAGCAGATCGTTGCGCAGAAGCAGCAGCAGGACGCCCTGAAAGCGGGCTTTCAGGATGCGTCCAGCTACTCCAGCACTTACCAGACCGCCGTAGCACCGGCCTACAACGGCACGGCGCAGGCATTGACCTACTGATGTGAGGTCGTTATGGGCGTTCTCAACTGGATTACGCAGGGATGTGACACGCTGACCAGCACGGCGTCACCCTCGATTGATGCGCTGGGTCTTCACATCTGCATCGCGCTCGCCACTATCATGCTCGTCTGGTTCGGTGTGCAGGAAGCCCTTTCATCCGCCCAGGGCGGTCCCGGCTTCAACATGGCGAAGTTCCTGAGCTTCTTCATGCTCATCACCTTCGCTTACGTGCTGGTCAGGTTCTACGACAGCAGTATTCCCGGCATCGGCTACTCGCTGCGCGGTTTCATCAACGGCGGCGCACAGTACCTTGTCTCCGTCATCGGCAATGACAGCGTAACCACCATCCAGAACACGTTGAGCCAGGCGCAATCGAACGGCGGCCCCGGCATGATGAAGGCATTGATGAACCCTTACTATGCCATCGTCTACGTCATCATCCAGGTATTGATTGCCACGCTGACCGCCGTGGTCAGCGCCATCGTCGCCTACGGCGCGGTCGCCAGCGCCGTCATCGGTCTGCTCGGCCCTGTCTTCATTCCCTTTCTTGTCTTCGACAAGCTGGAATTTCTGTTTTGGGGCTGGCTGCGCGCCTTCATCGGCTTCTGCTTTTATAAGGTCTTGGCCGCGGCGGTCCTCAGCATCCTCGGCCACCTGCTCTCCCAGTATTACTCACAGCTTGTCGCCTTTTCCGACCCCGGCAACATGGTCAAGGAGCTGCCGCTGCTGATTTTGCTTGTCCTGGTCAATATCTACATCCTGTTCAAAATCCCAGCCCTGACCATGAGCCTCTTCTCCGGCTCTGCCGGCGGTCATGACGGAGGTATGGGAATCGCTACCTATGTTGCCACGAGAGCATTGATGAGTTGAGGAGAAATCGCCATGAATGCAGCCGTTAATACCTCCCCCACAATCACCCGCGCGGCGGAACGGTATCTCGAACAGTACGGCGACCCGCTGGTGATGAATACCTATTTGAAGATCACCATCCTCGTCCTCGCTGTGGTTTGCCTTGTACTGGCCGGGCTGACGTACAAAAGCCAGCGCGCCCTCGCCAACATGCGACCGCTGATTATCCGCGTCAATGATGTGGGCCGTGCCGAAGCGATTGACTATCGCAACTTCCAGTACCGACCGCAGGAGGCAGAAAACAAGTATTACCTTACGCGGTGGGCTGAACTCTATTTCAGCCGCAATCGCTTCACTGTCGAGCGCGACCAGACCAATGCTCTCTATTTCCTCAACAGCGACGTGCAGCGGGCCGTCATCGCTCAGGAGCAGAAGAACAACACCATCCAGAGCTATCGCAATGACAGCACGCTTCCGTATGTAGACGTGGAAGTGAAGAACGTCATTCTGGATGACCTGCGGCAATCGCCCTACTCGGCCCGCATCGAGTTTGACAAGGTATTCACGAATCCTGCGGATCACACCGAACTCAAGCGGGAACATTGGGTCGCCAGCGTTACCTATGTCTTCCGCGAGAGCGTGAAGAATGACGAGCTGGCTGTCAATCCTCTCGGTCTCACCATCGTGCGCTTCCGTGCAGATCAGGCGTTCGATTAAGAAAGGGTCCACTTATGAGCTTCCACGAGAAAGCTGCACTGAACCGGCTGCTCGACATTGCCCGGAGCGATACCGGACAGAGCCGCCGGGTAGCTGACTTTTTGCTGGCATGGTGGAACGCGGAAAGCTGCGGAGGCTTTGACCTCACCGATCTGTGGGGCGTCGATCAGGGCATACGCGAGGACATGATAACCGTCTTCGGTTACGTTGCCCGCGTGAATCAATACCCGGACGCCATCGGCTACAAGGAATCGTTCCAGTCCATCGTGCGCGGCTGGCGACCGGAGCTAAAGGATTGACCCGGCTCCCCAAAGGCTTCGCTATGCCTGCTCTTGCTACCAATCCGGCTGCTTTCTCCCACCGTCCTCTGTGCATGGTGGCGCAGGCGGGCAGGAGCCTGCCGCTACGCAACGGGTGTGGCGGACTGCGCTCTGCTGTGGGAGTCCTGGGTAGCCCGAACGCCGCTGCGATGGCGATGAACTTCGGCAATCGGGATACAGATGAGAACTTTGCTTCGGCATGTGTCTTCCGCTTTGTATCCCGCCTTTGCTCGGTCACGGCTTCGGGGCTTTTCATGCGCCCGTCGGCAACTCGCTCTTCTGCTTTTACGGTTTTCAGAAAACCTTTGTGCAACGAACGCAAAAAAGATTTTCCGAACCTTCCGCAAATGCAGAGCTTCGGCACTAGGGAGCATGGCCCACTCGCTTTTTTCGTGACCCGATCAAGTTCGGGAAATTCAACGAACGGAGACACGATCATGTATCAGAACAAAGTCAATCTCATCGGCTTCCTCGGCAACGACGCAGAAGTTCACACCGCCAACGACCACAGCTTTACCACGTTCTCGGTCGCTACCAAGTCCTCCTACAAGGACAAGCAGAGCGGCGAGTACGTCTCGCATACCGAGTGGCACCGTTGCGTGGTCTTCGGCAGCCTCTCGAAGTTCGCCGTGACGCTCACCAAAGGCGCGCACGTTCAGGTGGAAGGCGAGCTTCGCAGCCGGGAGTATACGCCCAAGAAGGCGACCGGCAAAAGCAAGAAGGCTGAAGCGAAGCAGCGCGTTTGGGAGATCCGGGTCAGCTCAATACTGAAGCTCGACCGCGCTGAGAAGGCCGCAGCGGATGACGTATCCGATGCCGTCGAGCCGGAGGCCGAGGACATCCGCTTGTAGGGGTGTCCTTTTCATCGCGGAAGCCCGGCAGATGCCGGGCTTCCATCGCTTGAGGTTCCCGCTATGAGTTTCGATTTGATCCTTCCGTTCCTTCGCCCCATCGAGCCGCTGCTACTGGACGACAGTATCAGCGAGATCATGGGCAATCCCGATGCCTCGTGGTGGTACGAACGCGATGGAATTCTGCATCAGGAAAAGACGGTCCACTTCGACGGCCAGCGGCTCCGCACCGGCCTTGAAGTGATTGCCAACCAGCTTGGCAAACACCTGGACGAAGACAATCCCTTGTTGCACGCGCAGCTCCCCGATGGGAGCCGCCTTGCGGCAGTCATTCCGCCCGTTGTTCGGCCTGCCCCAGCGCTCACCATTCGGAAGTTTCCCAGCCGTCATTTCACCGTCGATGACCTGATTGCTCGCGGTA
>DASZAG010000107.1:0-16900 GCA_035945555.1 Acidobacteriaceae bacterium | reverse complement strand
AATTGAAACGTGGCGGGACGAGAGGCCCGAGTTCCACATCGACTCCTGTCCTTTGGGAAAAGTGACTTTTTATTCGTAGTCAAAGATTCAGCCTCTCAGGTACATTGCTCGATATGAAAAAACCTGGGGCGGCATCTGCAGCTCTCGTCATGGGGATATGTCTGACCGCATCTGGCCAAATCAAGCGGACAAGTGTTCCCATGGGAGATGCGCTGGCCAATGTGTTGTCGAAAGCATCTTTGCTGGGAGGCGACGCGAAGCCCTTCCATGTTCGGGTTGTGGTTTCGGAGCCGGAAAACTCCGATTCGCCCTATCAAGGAACGATCGAAGAGTGGTGGGTATCTCCGAATCAATGGCGCCGCGAAGTGACTTCAAAAAACGGAATGCGGCAGACCATCGTCGTAGTGGACGGAAAGAAGACAGAACGGGATGAGGGCGACTACTTTCCACTTTGGCTACGGAATTTTGTTAACGCGGTTTTTGATCCGGTCCCAAACGCGCGCGCATGGGAAGCATCGGGTGCTTCCATCGAGCAGCTTACGTTGCCGAATGGGGCGAAATCGTTCGCGTGTACCCGTGCCAAGTCGAAGATTGGCAGCGGAGAGAGGGCGACAGACGCATTTTCAAGTCTTTGCTTTGACGAACAAGGCCGATTGAATTTAGTCGTAAGTCCGCGCTACAGCATGGAATTCCACGATTATCGCGGATTTGGGAAGAAGCAGGTTGCGCGCGAGTATGTAGACGATCCCGAGCCGGGGACAAGACTCGTGGGGAAGGTAGTGCAGCTTGAAGATGAATCGAAGGCCGCCAATCAGCAGGCGTTGTTCACTCCGCTGACCGGCGACGAAGATAACTTTCGCTCGGTCGCGGTGAGCTATGAGCAAATGGAGCAGCTCACGGCGGCTAATCCCCCTGTAGAGTGGCCGTCCGTGCCAGCGGGGAAAACCAGCGGCAATCTCGCGATGTATATATCTGCTGATAGAAGCGGTCGCGTGAGGGAAGCCTGGCCGCTCAATTCTGATAATGCTCGACTTGATGATGCCGCCCGGAAACAGGTGAGAAATTGGAAGATTCGACCTGCCACAGATCAGAGTGGCAATCGCGTTCAAGTGGATGGAGGGCTTGGCTTCTCCTTCCAATCCAAAATAGAGAATCCGTTTCCAGTTGTGACCGGAGCGGAAATTTCAAAATTCGTCAGCGGATGCCATTACGATCCAGTCCTGCCCAAAGGAGTGCTTCCGAGCGGAACGAGCTTCAAAATCAGAGTTTCGATTGATGAGACCGGGAAAGATGCGGGCGAGAGTTTTCCCGGCGGAATTCCCTGGAATGCTGTTCAGAGCGCCCATTTGGAGTCGATCCGTTGCCATTACAAGCAATATATGGTCAATGGAAAACCGACCTACTACTTCATTGATTTCGAGTTCCGAGAACCTTAGAGCAGCATGTCGTGATTGATATTAAGAATCGCGCGGCATGGTTTTTCAATTCGTCCTTAGGGCCACCATGGGGTCAATGCGTGAGGCGCGGAGCGCGGGCAGGTAGCCTGCTAGGAGGGCGACCAGCAGGAGCAGAGCGGTCATGGCTGCGAAGGTCAGGGGGTCAAACGGCTTAGTTCCGAACAGAAGCGACGCGATGAGTTGCGCAACAAAGAATGATGCCGCTACCCCTGCCGCAATTCCTACTACAGCGAGGCGCATCGTGCGGGCGATCACTCCCAGTTGCACACGAGCACGGCTTGATCCAAGCGCCATGCGTATTCCAATCTCCTGCGTCTGCCGCGTGACGGAATAAGAAATAACTCCATAGATTCCGAGGCAGGCCAGCAACAGTCCGAGTCCGGCAAAGGCTCCCACGAGCACGACAAAGAAACGCCGAGGCGAGACAGCGTGGTCGACCAGCGCGTCGAGTGATCGAAACTCGGTAGCTGTCTGGCCCGGATTCAGTGCCCGCAGCGTCGCCATCACGCTCTTCGCCAGCACATCCGGTGGCTGTGTCGTCCGCACCACCAGCTCCGCGCCCACTGGGTTCTCCTGTGTTGGGGGCAGATATGCCTCCGGCCCGTCAGAATCTTCCACGCCAGTATCACGAACATCAGCCACAATGCCGATTACCCGCGGTTCGCCTTCGCCGATCACAGCGATTCGTCCAATCGGATCCTGTCCGGGCCACAGCCTCTTTGCCGCTGCCTCGTCCAGGATCACTACTCTCTGATTGGTTGGACCGTCTGCCCAGGAAAAATCGCGGCCCTCCTTCAACCGCATGCCCATTGCGTCGAGATACCCCGGAGTCACTATCTGGACCAACGCGCCGGGCTGGTCCTTGGCCGAATACGTGACTCCCTTCGCGCCCAGATTCCAGTCTCGGTTGCGGTCCAGCGGCAGCATATCGGTAATGCCCGCAGCTTCAATCCCGGGAATCGCCTTTACCTTATCGAGCATCTGCTTCAGGATCGCGCCCCGTTTCGCCGCATTGCCGCCGTCGTCGTAGTCCACCTTGAGGGCGGCCGCGTGCTCCGGCTGGAAACCGAGGTTTATGTCCAGGACCTTCAGGAAGCTCCGCAACAGCAGGCCCGCACCCACAAGCAACACGCAAGCAAGCGCGACTTCAGTGATGACCAGCGCCCCTCGCATTCTGTCGTGCTGTCTGCCCGTCGTTGAACCATGGCCACCATCCTTCAGTGCACCCTGCAAATCCACGCGTGAGAACCGCAGCCCCGGAGCCAATCCAAAAAGTACTGCGGCAATCACGGCAATCAGCACGGTCCAGCCCAGCGCCTTAGGATCCACTCGCAACTCATTCAGCAAAGGCAGGGCAAGCGAACCCTGATGCGCCAGCCACGCTACCACTCCATAGGCGAACGCCAAGCCCAGCACGGCTCCCGCTGCGGACAGCACAAAGCTCTCTGTTAATAATTGTCGAACCAGCCTGCCGCGCCCCGCTCCGAGCGCGCTGCGCATCGCAAACTCCCGGTCGCGCGCGGCCGTCCTAGCCAGTAGCAGGTTCGACAGGTTCACGCAGACAATCAGCAGGATCATGCCCACGGCGCACCACAGCACGATGAGTGACCGGCGCAGATTCCCGCTCACATGCTCCTTGAGTGGCTGCGTCCATGCGCTGTATCCCTTGCCGTACTCCGGATGCTTGTTGTTGTAATAAAAATCCGGAAATAGCATCCTGGCTTCAGCCGCGGCCTGCCCCATCGGCACGCCCGGCTTCACGCGTCCCACAAGTAGCAGTGTGTTACCCCAAGTCCGAATCTCATCGGGGATCGCCGGCACATAAATGTCCATCGAGGCGCCGGGAGCAAACACCGACCCGAAATCGAAGCTCCTTGGCATCACTCCGGTAACGAGTGTCGGTATATTGTTCAGGTCAATCGTCTGCCCAATAATCGAGCGGTCTCCGCGGAACTCGCGTCGCCAGAAGTAATAGCTCAGCAGCACCGCAGGCCTGCCCTTCGCTACCAACTCGTCAGGCGTCCACAGCCTTCCCAGATACGGCTGAACTCCAAGCACCTGAAAGAAATTCCCGACCACCGGCACACCAGAAACTGGCTGCGGCTCGCCTCGTCCGGTCAACTTGTAATCCGACGTCCCATAAAATGCGAAGTACGCTGTGACGCCCTGCATGCTATGGTTACGCCGCTGATACGCTTCAAACGCATCCGCGGAATAGGTCACGCCTGACAATCCACCTTCATGCGGCGGCCCCTGAATCCACATCAGCTGCTGTGGATCATGAAATGGCAACGGGCGCAGCAGGATCGTATTCACTACGCTGAAGACGGCCACGTTTGCGCCGATGCCCAAAGCCAGAATCAGCACAGCCACGATGGCAAAGCCACGGTCGCGGCGCAGGGTGCGGAGCGTATATCGCAGGTCCTGCAAAAGCACATCGAGAAAGGGGAGACCGCGGGTTGCGCGATGCTGCTCGCGGGCCTGTTGCACGCCTCCAAAGCGAACGAGCGCTTGACGGCGGGCCTCTGTCGGGGCCATACCGTTCCGGATGTTTTCTTCGGTGGCCATATCGAGGTGCGCCGCTGCCTCCTCATCGAATTGCTGGTCGAGCGGTTCCCGGTGAATGAAGGCCCGCATACGGTTCATGGACTGAAGCAAAAAGGCTTTCATCGCTTGCCTCCCTCAGTTTCCAGCGCAAGCATGCGCGACATCACTTCAGAAAGTCGTTGCCAGTAGCGGGTGTCTTCCGCGAGTTGCCGGCGGCCGTCGCGCGTGATCGAGTAGAAGCGCGCCCGACGGTTGTTTTCCGAGGTACCCCACTCGGCTGCGATCCACCCGCGCTGCACGAGCCGCACAAGCGAGGCGTAAATCGTGCCTTGGTTCAGCAGCACTTCTTCGCCGCTTACCTGCTCGATGCGCCTTGCGATGCCGTATCCGTGGAGCGGGCCCATTGCTGCCAGTGTTTGCAAGACCATCAAATCCAGCGTGCCCTGTAGCAGATCGAGTTTCGCGTCGCCCATGGGTCCCTCCTGTGGCATGGCCACATTAGCACCGTTTCATGTGGATGCGCCACAGGGCCCCGAAAAGTTCCGTTCCCGTCGATTTGCCAGTCCGGACCAGCGGTTGTCATCATGACCTTTATTCTTGTGGTGCGTCTCAAAAACAGCTGGCCGGAAC
Source organism: Acidobacteriaceae bacterium (assembly GCA_035945555.1). Taxonomy (GTDB): domain Bacteria; phylum Acidobacteriota; class Terriglobia; order Terriglobales; family Acidobacteriaceae; genus Silvibacterium. The sequence goes on along the minus strand of DASZAG010000107.1, from coordinate 12,266 downwards.
GATGAGCCGGAATGAAAAATAAGGGGAAACCCATGATTTCGTTTTCGAGGTTAGTGTTTGCATCCGCGATTGGTTCGTTCGCACTGGTGGCCGTGGCCTATGCCGCACCGCCGCAGCGGGTGATGCCGGTTCAGGACACCGCGCCACTGGTCGCCACCCAGGCAACGCAGGGGTATCTCGGCATCGTCTGCACAGACGTCACGAACGACCGCGCTGCCACCTTGAAGTTGAAGGCCGTGACTGGGGCGGAGATCCTGAATGTGGATCGCGATGCGCCGGCCGGGAAGGCCGGGCTGCTTCCGCATGACGTGATTCTCCAGATGAATGGCCAGAACGTGGCGGGCGAGGAGATGCTGCGCCGCATGCTGCGGGAAACGCCGTCTGGCCGCAGCATTACGCTTCTGATCAGCCGTGAAGGCCAGCAGCAGTCAGTCACAGTACAGCTTGCGGACCGTGCCTTGCTTGAAGAGGACGCTTTTTCGGAGCCCATGGTGATTCCGGCACCGGATGATGACGACACTCTTACGCTTGAGGGACCATCCGGTCGCAGCTTCGGAAGCGGATTTTTCGGGATTTTCTCCCTTGGTTCTCCAGCGGTCGGAGTTGAGCTGGATGTGCTCGGCACCCAGCTCGCCGACTACTTTGGAGTGAAGGATGGCCAGGGGCTGCTGGTAAAGCATGTGGCCGAAGACAGCCCCGCATCACGGGCGGGACTCAAGGCTGGAGATGTGATTACCGAGGCCAATGGGCAGAAGATGCCCACGCTCGGCACCTGGATGAAGATGCTGCACGCCAATCGTGGGCACGCCATACCTCTTGTGATTGTTCGGGACCGTAAGCAGCAAACTCTCACGCTCCTGACCGGGAACGGCAAGAACCATAGCCAACTACTGCTGCCAGCCAACCCCACGCTATTCATTTCTGTTCAGTAAGACCGGGCTGCGCCCCGCTCAACCTCGCCGCATTGCCGTTCAGCCGACGCGGGTGGCCCGTGCCTGCGGCATGTGATTCAATCTAATTAGGAATGTCTACGCCCTACACCCAATCCGCTTCTCACCCCGTGGCGCAAAATGGACCACGAAAGCACACGGCTGCGCGCCGCCTCAAGGCTGCGTCCCGACGCGCCCGCGAGTTGACGCTTATAGGGCACGCGCTGGCCTCAACTCGGCATCCCGTGATGGCGCAGATTGTGCCGATGCGCTTCTGCAATCTCTCCTGCGCCTACTGCAACGAGTACGACAAGGTCTCCGAGCCAGTGCCGCTCGACGAAATGATCCGCCGCATCGACCACCTCGGGCGCCTGGGCACCAGCATTATCACCATCTCCGGCGGTGAGCCGACCACGCATCCGGAGCTTGACGAGGTCATCCGGCGCATCCGACACAATGGCGCGCTCGCCGGCATGATCACAAACGGGTACTACCTTGTGCCGGAGCGCATTGAGCGGCTCAACAAGGCCGGCCTCGATCACCTGCAGATTTCAATTGATAATGTCGAGCCCGACGAAATCTCCAAGAAGAGCCTGAAGGTCCTGGATAAGAAGCTCCAGTGGCTGTCGCAGTTTGCCGAATTCCACGTCAACATCAATTCGGTGGTGGGCGGGGGCATCAAGAACCCGCAGGACGCGCTTACCATCGGTCGTCGCGCCATCGAGCTTGGGTTTACCTCGACCATCGGCATCATTCATGACGGAGACGGGCAACTGAAACCACTTGGCGCGGAAGAGCGCGCCGTGTGGAACGAGATGCGCAGCTGGAAGAAGAAGAATTACTCGCGCTTCAATCAGTTTCAGGAAGCGATAGCCAACGGCCAGACCAATGACTGGCGTTGCCGGGCGGGATCGCGCTATCTCTACATTTGCGAGAACGGCCTGGTGCATTACTGCTCCCAGCAGCGCGGCTATCCCGGCACGCCGCTGGCCGAGTACACACAGGCTGATCTCGATCGCGAGTTTCTGACGGAGAAGACCTGCGCGCCTTCGTGCACTATCAGTTGCGTACATCAGATATCGCACATCGACTACTGGCGCGCGCCGCAAACGACCCGGGTCTCACCGGGGTCCGCGGATGGGCTGGTAAAGATCAGCGGCTGATTCGTGCCCAAATCCATTTCTCAAGGCGATTTCATACGTCGGCTGCCAAAGGCCGAGCTGCACCTGCATCTTGAAGGCACAGTTGCGCCGGAAACGCTGGTTGAGCTGAGTCTGAGGCACGATTCCGCTCCGCTGACGCTGGAGTCGGCGCGAGCGCTCTATCAGTATGCGGACTTCACGGGCTTTCTGATGGCTTTCAAGGCCGTCACCGAGCAGCTGCGCACACCGGAGGACTATGAACTGATCGCCTGGCGCATGATGCAGCGCCTCACGGCGCAGGGTATCGTGCATGCTGAGGTCTATATTGCCGTCGGCGTCGTCTACTATTGGCGCAAGATCGAGATCGAACCGATCTTCGAGGCATTGGAACGTGCTCGCGCACGAGCGGAGCGCGAACTTGGCCTGAGTATTTTCTGGATTTTCGACGCTGTGCGGCACTTCGGCGTCGAGGAGGCTGCGCGCGTTTTTCGCAAAGCAGCTGAATTGCGACTGAAGTATCCCTCCATCGTTGGCATAGGCATTGGAGGAGACGAGCGCCGAGGGCCAGCCGAACTCTTCCGCAATCTATATGCTGAAGCGCGCGCTGCCGGTCTGCGGCTTACCGTCCATGCGGGCGAGTCCACCGGGCCGGAGAGCATCTGGGCGGCGCTGAATATTGGAGCGGAGCGCATTGGCCATGGGCTGACAGCCATTGAAGATCCCGAGTTGATGGCTATTCTCGCGGAGCGCCAGATACCGATCGAAATTTGTATCAGCTCCAATGCACGCACGGGCTGCTGCCACCCGCTGACGGCGCACCCGGTGCGCAGCTATTTTGACGCGGGACTGATGATTACGCTGAACTCGGACGACCCTGCCATGTTTTCAAGCGATCTTGAAGGCGAATACGCACTCGCGGCCGCTGACTTCGGATTCACCCGCGAGCATCTGCGTGAGCTGGCGGCCAATTCGATTGAGGCGAGCTTCCTTCAGCCCGAGCGGAAGGTCGAGCTTTTGCAGCAGAGCGAAAAGGTGGGTTAAAGACCGCCGGAATTTCTCCGGCGGCCTTTTGTTTGCGCTCCTATTTTTGTTCGCCAGCAGAATCCACCGCGTCAGGAAATAGCCCGGGGAGCGGTTTGGGTGGCATCGAGCTGTATATCGATTTCGGCTCCGGCAGCGGTTTCCGCGGCAGCATCTGGTCCCGCATCGCGGTGTTGTAGACGAAAATCGCTTCCACCACGGCGGCCTGCTCCAGGTCGCCCGGCGAAAGCTCCTCGTAGACATCCATGTTGGAGTGATGCGTCCGGGTGTCGTAATCCAGCGGATCCTGGATGAACTGGAATCTAGGAATCCCTACGGCATCGAACGACAGATGATCAGTACCTCCGGTGTTGCGCATCGTCAGCGTGGTTACACCCAAACCCTTCAGCGGGGCGATCCACGCGGCAAAAATCGGACCAACCGCGGCATTGCCCTGAAGGTATACACCGCGAATCTTGCCCGATCCGTTGTCGAGGTTGAAGTAGCCGGAGATCAGCTTCTGTTCCGGCTTGATCGTCAGCGGGCCGCCCGGCTTGCGCAGCCATTCCGGGAGCTTCATCTGGTCGGGTGCAGCGGAGTGGGGAAATCCGCCAAAATGGTCGCGTACGTAGCCACGCGATCCATAGATGCCTTCCTCTTCTCCCGTCCACAGAGCTACGCGGATGGTTCGGCGGGGATGGACCTGCAACTTGTTCAGGATCCGCATTACCTCCAACGCCACGATCGAGCCGGCGCCATTGTCCGTTGCACCGGTACCCGCGATCCAGCTGTCGAGGTGTCCGCCTACCATCACTACCTGGTCCTTCAAGTTCGGGTCGGTTCCCGGGATTTCGGCAATGACGTCATACCCCTGCTGATCTCCTGTGAATTTCGTCTCCACGGCCATCTGTACGCTGACGGGGACGTGGGCTTCCAATAGGCGGACGATCCTTCCGTAATTCTCAATCGCCATCATCACTGACGGGACCTTGGCCTGATGACCCGGAGTGTATGGTTTGGTGCTCAAGGAGCCGCCGTCATCAAAGAAGGTTCCACCGGAACCGCCACCGACCTGGCTGTCCCTGCTGGGCAGGATCACGGCCGCAACATGCTCGTCGGCAAAGAATTGGCCGATCTTATCCAACATCTCGCGGCGCTTCATATATGCCTTGATCCGACTCTGGAAATCCGCCCGGCGCGGATTCGGAGGTGGCGGATAGACTGTCAAATCTGCCAGATCCTTATCGGTATAACGCGTCCAAAATGGCTCGGTTACCGGGGGAACTGGCCGCATTTGGCCAAGCAGCACGATTTTGCCCGCCAGCTTGCCCTTGTATTGCGCGAAATCTGCATCATCCTGAATATTCACCTGCACGACATTGCCTGTGATCGGACCGCTCGTCGAAGGCGACCAGGGCGTGGCTTGCGCAATGAAGACAGCGGTGTCCGGCGAAACCATTCGCACCCAGGTGTTTAACTGCTGCCAGCCGAGACCGAAGTCGCCCCACGATTCCAGGTGCGGGTTGACGCATCCCATGGTGGTGAATTGGTCTTCGGCCCATCTATAGGCTTTTGTCAGGTTCGGCGACCCGGTCAGCCGCGGCCCAATATCGTCGGAGAGCGCGCTGGCGTAATCCATCACGTGAGAGTCATTGAAACCCTCGTTCATGATGCGCTGGTACATGTCCAGATCGATGTTTTCGACCACCGGCTGCTGGGGCTGAGGCGATACAGCCACAGGCTGTGCGCTAACGCGACTGGACTTTTGATGATGTTGAGCTGCTGCGGGAAGACAGGCCGCCATAATGCCACCCATGCCCAGCGCTACGAATCCAATACAGATGGAGTGGAATTTTCTCACTGATATCTCCTCCAGAATGACCTTGCGAATGCAAAGAATATGAGAAACGGTACTTCAAGAACCGGGTCTAATGTTACAAAACTGGTACATCGATGAAGAAAACATTAACTTTTGACTGCATGAAACTGAGCTATCATGAAAGGGCCAAGCGGGAGCGGGAAGTTGCTCGTATTTCGCTGAAACTGGGGTCTTTCCGAGTAGGACTGGAGCCGTGAGTATTTTGCCTTGTCGAGACAAGTCGTGCTGTGAAACCAGCTTAGCCCTGCGGCTCGTCGGATGGAGCTCGGTCGCGGTCGGTGTTCTGGCCGTTGGCCTGTATGTGGGTCGTGAGCTGCGCCTGCGTTACAAGATCCGCCACCGCACGCCCGCCGAATTTTTCGCCCACGCCGGGGACGAAGGTCCAAGCGCCGACTACGGAGTTGGGATTTAGAGGGCAGAGTTCACCTGCGCTTCTTGGACCGTTTCTGAAAATAGCAGCAAAAAGCCCCGGATTGCTCCGGGGCTTCGTTGTTTTTGGGCGTGGTCAGTTCTTGCCTGCGAGACCGCGCAGCACATACTGCAGAATGCCGCCGTTCTCGTAGTACAGGATCTCCTGCGGCGTGTCGATGCGAACCTTTGCATCGAAGGTCTTCACCTTGCCGTCCGAGGATTTCGCGCTCACCTTCAGCGTGCGCCCGTTGGCGAACTTCGCCGCCAGCAGCGCCTTTAGGCCGGGAAAGTCGAACACCTCCTCGCCGGTCAGGCCGAGGCCTTCGACCGTCTGGCCATCGACGAATTGGAGTGGCAGAATCCCCATTCCGACCAGGTTTGAGCGGTGAATGCGCTCGAAGCTTTCCGCAATCACCACGCTCACCCCCAGCAGTTTGGGACCCTTTGCGGCCCAGTCTCGGGATGATCCCGAGCCGTATTCCTTTCCGGCGAGGATCACGAGCGGAGTTTTGCGCTCGGCATATTTCACCGACGCGTCAAAAATGCTCATCTGCTCGCCTTCGGGCAGCAGCCGCGTTACACCGCCCTCGGTTCCCGGAGCGAGCTTGTTTTTGAGGCGCACGTTGGCGAAGGTGCCGCGCACCATGACCTCATGATTGCCGCGTCGCGATCCGTAGGAATTGAAGTCTGTCGGCTTCACGCCGTGCTCGGTAAGGTATTTCCCGGCGGGTGAGCTCAGCTTGATGGATCCCGCAGGCGAAATATGGTCTGTGGTTACCGAGTCGCCGAGCACTGCCAGCACTCGGGCGCTGTGGATGTCCTCTACCGGAGTGGGCCGCGCCGGCATGCCGTCAAAGTACGGAGCCTTGCGGATGTAGGTGGAATCCTGCTCCCACTGGTAGACATTTCCCGTGGGGAACTGGAGCTGTTGCCAGTTCTGGTCGCCCTTACTTACGGTGGAGTACTCCTTTACAAAGAGCTCAGAGTCAATCGACTGCGAAATCGTATCCGAGACTTCCTTCTGCGTTGGCCAAATGTCCTTGAGGAAGACCGCCTGGCCATTGCTCTTGCCAAGCGGCTGCGTCTCGAAGTCATGGTCGATGCGTCCTGCGAGAGCATAGGCCACGACCAGCGGTGGAGACATGAGATAGTTGGCGCGCACGTCTGAATTAATGCGGCCTTCGAAGTTCCGGTTGCCGCTCAGGACAGACACCGCAACAAGCCCGTGATCTTCAATAGTCTTGGACACATCGGCAGGCAGCGGCCCGGAGTTGCCGATGCACGTTGTGCATCCGTAGCCCACAATGTTGAAGCGGAGCTTGTCGAGGTAAGGCAGCAGCCCCGACTTCTCGTAGTAATCGCTCACCACGCGCGACCCCGGCGCGAGAGAAGTTTTCACCCAGGGAGGAACGCTCAGTCCTTTTTCGACGGCCTTCTTGGCGAGAATGCCCGCAGCCACCATCACGGACGGGTTCGATGTGTTGGTGCAGCTGGTAATGGCCGCAATCACGATCGAGCCGTTGTCGAGATATTTGTCCACGTCGACGCCGAAGCGGTCTTTGACAGATGTGGTTGGTTTACCGGGCTCCTTTGCACCCAGCGCGGAGTCGACAGCGTCTGCTGCGTGGCCACCTTCGGTCTCCCAGCGAACCACCTGACGCGCACCGTTCTGGTTTGCAGTTGGGCCAAGCAAACTCGGCAATTGTTTCGCGAAGCTCGGCCCCGCTTCTTTCAACAGCACGCGGTCCTGCGGGCGCTTCGGGCCGGCAATGCTCGGCTCAACCGTTGCCAAATCAAGCGAGATGGTCTGCGAGTATTCTGCCTCGGGTGAATCCGCCGTGTGGAACAGACCCTGCTCCTTGTAGTAGGCCTCAACCAAAGCAATCTGCTCCACGTGGCGTCCAGTCAGAGCCAAGTAGCGCAGGGTTTCCGAGTCCACGGGGAAGATGCCGCAGGTCGCGCCGTACTCGGGAGCCATGTTGCCGATGGTGGCGCGGTCGGCCAGCGCCAGCTCACTGATGCCTGCACCGTAGAACTCGACGAACTTGCCCACTACGCCGAGCTTGCGAAGCATTTCAGTCACTGTGAGCACCAGATCGGTTGCGGTTGCGCCTTCGCGCAGTTTGCCCGTCAGCTTGAATCCCACAACCTGCGGAACCAGCATGGATACAGGCTGCCCGAGCATCGCCGCTTCGGCTTCAATGCCGCCAACGCCCCAGCCCAGCACGCCCAGGCCGTTGATCATTGTTGTGTGGGAGTCGGTTCCGACAAGGGTGTCGGGATACGCCAGCGTATTGCAGTCCTCTTCACGCGTAAAGACTACGCGCGCCAGATACTCCAAATTCACCTGATGGCAGATGCCCATCCCCGGCGGCACGGCGGAAAAGTTTCTGAACGCCTCCTGCCCCCACTTTAGGAAGGCGTAACGCTCGCGGTTGCGCTGGTACTCCATCATCACGTTCAGTGAATAGGAGTTGTTCGTTCCGTACTCGTCCACCTGGACCGAGTGGTCAATCACCAGTTCCGCAGGCTGAAGAGGGTTGATTTTTTCGGGGTTGCCACCAAGCGCCTTCATCGCGTCGCGCATCGCAGCAAGATCCACCACTGCGGGGACGCCGGTGAAATCCTGCATGAGAACGCGAGCTGGCATGTACGCGATCTCGCGCGACGGCTCGGCCTTGGGATCCCACTTGGAGAGGAACTCGATGTCCTCAGCAGTGACGCTCTTGCCGTCCTCCTGACGCAGCAGGTTTTCGAGTAGAATGCGCAAGCTGTAGGGAAGTCGGCTCATCTTCGCCCCGTTCTTCTCCAGCGTGCCCAGGCGATATATTTCATAGGTCCGGCTACCGGACTTCAACTGCGAATAGCTGCCAAAGCTATCAACTGATTTGGTCATTGCAATCAACCTTTCTAAAGGTGAGGGGTACGTTCCCAATCCGGAGAGATGCGCGCACCGGCGCACGCGGGATAATTCCGCGAAAAGACTATCCGGAAAAGATTCTAGTGATTTAAAGGATTGCCCGTCCACGGTCCGGGCGGCCGTGGCGAAAGCGCTTGAGAAGTGGAGGCAAACACATCATTCTCGTCGTCCTGCCCTTATTCTAGTCCAATTCGCCTGTTCAGCCGATGCAATAGACTGAATGTGTTCCTACGATCTGCACTCTTAAGAATGACCGTTCTCCTCCATTTCTCCGGCCCTGATCACCCCGGGCTCACCTCGGAACTGACCCGTATCCTCGCTGATGCCAATGCCTGCGTTCTCGACATTGGCCAGGCTGTGGTGCATGAAACACTCGCGCTTGGCCTGCTTATCGAGCTTCCCGACGGAGCCGATTTCGCGCCGCTCGAGGCTGCGCTCACCGCAAAGGCGCAATCACTCGGGCTGCACGCCCGCTTTACGCCGATCAGTAAGGAGGCGCTCGACCACTGGCTCACTCTGCAGGGCAAGGACCGATATCTCATCACTGTCCTCGGTCGTTCCATTTCCGCTGATGCGCTCTCCCGCGCCAGCGCCATTGTCGCGGCGCACGGACTCAATATCGACCGCATCCAGCGCCTCTCGGGGAGGCTTTCGCTTGCATTGCATACGGCGCGCGCCAACGCCTGCGTGGAGATTCGCGCCAGCGGCGCTGTGAATAGCGAAGACGCCATGCGCGCCGATTTCGTCGCACTTGCTCAGAAGCTTCCCATTGACGTTGCCTTCCAGCGGGAGAGCCTCTTCCGACGCAACCGACGCCTCTTCGCGTTCGACATGGATTCGACCCTGATTGACGGCGAGGTGATCGACGAGCTGGCCAAGCTCGCCGGAGTCGCGGACCAGGTCGTTCGCATCACCGAATCCGCCATGCGCGGCGAAATCGAGTTTCAGGAGAGCTTCCGCCGCCGCGTGGGTCTGCTCAAAGGGCTACCGCAGGAGCGTGTGCAGGAACTGATTGGGAAGATCCCGCTCGCCGAGGGCGCGGAGCGGCTCATCAGCACGCTGAAGACCCTGGGCTACAAAACAGCGATCCTTTCGGGCGGATTTACTTTTTTCGCTCGTCATCTGCAGCGGCAATTCGGCATCGACTATGTGCATGCGAACGAGCTTGAGTTCGCGAACGGAGCCGTCACCGGAGAAGTGACAGGCCAAATTGTGGACGGCGCGCGCAAGGCTGCGTTGTTGAGGGAGATCGCGCAGCAGGAGCGAATCTCGCTGGAGCAGGTGGTCGCTGTTGGTGATGGAGCCAACGATCTGCCCATGCTCAATCTTGCCGGAATGGGCATCGCCTTTCGCGCCAAGCCGCTGGTTCGGCAAAGCGCGGGGCACTCGATCTCGCAGCTAGGGTTGGACGCGCTGCTGTATTTGATTGGGGTGCGGGACAGGGATTTAGCGGAGAGGTAGTCCGAGGACCAGGGCTACCGTTCTCGTGCGGCGGCTTCCAGGGTGCGCAGGTCCATTTTGACCATCCCCATCATGGCCTCCATTGCTTTGGGATGGCTGATTAGCTTGCCGATATTGCGCGGTACAATCTGCCAGCATAGGCCAAAGCGGTCCGTGAGCCATCCACAGGCGATGGGTTTGCCGCCGTCGGTTAACGTATCCCAATAGCGATCAATCTCTTCCTGCGAGTCGCAGCGAACGAAGAACGAGAAAGCGGGGTTGAGTTGATGCGCGGGGCCACCATTAAGAAAGACCATCTCCTGGCCTTCAAGTTCGATGGTGATGGTGGCGATTTTGCCTACAGGCCAGGGCCCGACGCCTTTCGAACGCAGTTCATCGAGCTTTCGCGCGTGCGGGAAGACGGTCAGGTAGAACTCTGCGGCCTCTTCGGCATTGTCGTTAAACCAGAGGAATGGCGCTACTTTGTTCATGACTGGCATGGTAGCAGCCAGTGGGTCAGGCCGGGCAAGCCGCCGGAGAATTAGCAGGCTTGCATCAGGCGCGCGCGAAGCTTAGATCGGGGGGGTACAAGAGGATGTCATCGCTCATTCGATCGTACCGGGCTGGTGATGAGGTCGCGTTTCGCGCACTCAATGAACAGTGGATCAGGCAATATTTCGAGCTAGAGGCGAAGGATGAAGAAGTCTTCGCCGATCCGCAAAAGACTATTGTAGAGCGAGGGGGGCACATCCTATTTGCAGTCGTTGGCGGCGAAACTGTCGGGTGTTGCGCGCTTCTGCCGATGAAAGATGGCGGATTCGAAGTGGCCAAGATGGCGGTTGCGCCCGGGCATCAGGGCGAGGGGATTGGGCGTCAACTTTTGTGCGCAACGATTGAAGAGGCCCGTCGGATGGGGACGCACAGGCTTTATCTGGAAACCAATCACAGACTGACGCCTGCAATCGGGCTGTATGAGTCGGTGGGTTTTCGGCGCGTCGATCCGAATGAGGTCTCGCCTTATGCGCGGTCCGATGTGTATATGGAATTGAAGATCGAATCTCACCCGTGACGCGGTGAAGGTGCTTCGATGATGGATCCTCGCATGGTTTGGCGACACTACGCGGGTTACGTTCCTCTCTAGGTGAGTCCTTATCGAAGATTCTTGCATTATCCCTATGTCGCGATAAGCTCTGGGTAGCAATTCCTCGGAGAGACCCACCATGCGTTTACGGACCCCACTAACTGTGGCCATTTTCGCTGTATTCGCTCTGTTCGGAACAAGCGCTGCACAGGTGCCCGCGCCGGCGCAGTTCCAGGATCTTTCGTCGATTCGCCAACAGGCCGATGCCGGCAACGCGCAAGCACAGTTCGATCTCGGGAACCACTATTACAGCGGCAGTGGCGTTCCTCAGGACTACTCCCAGGCTTTCTTCCTGTATCGCAAGTCTGCGGACCAGGGTTATGCTCCTGCACAGAATCAACTAGGCAGCATGTACCAGCACAAGTGGGGTGCGCCGCGCGATTACAAACGTGCGGAAACATATTACAAGTCGGCGGCAAAGCAGGGCTATGCGCCAGCTGAGAGCAATCTCGCATATATATTCCAGAGTGGCCTCGCCGTGAAGCGTGATTTGAAGCAGGCTTTCGCGTTGTACGCTAAGGCGGCAGACCAGAATTTTGCGGATGCCGAAGAGGAACTCGGCTACTTCTACCAGAACGGATGGGCGGTTAAGCGCGACTATGCTCAGGCTCTTATTTGGTATCGCCGCTCCGTCGATCACGGTAGCGTCAATGCTGAGAACCAGCTCGGCTTCATGGCCGAACAGGGATGGGGCCAGCCGCAGAGTTATCAGGAGGCCTATTCCTGGTATTACAAAGCCGCGCAGCAAGGCAATGCTACGGCCGAGGAAAACATCGGCTACATGTTCGAATATGGCACCGGTGTGCAGACCGACTATGACAAAGCCAAGGCCTGGTATTACAAGGCGGCCGACCAGGGAAACGGCGACGCAATGAACCAGCTCGGCTGGATGTACCAGCATGGCCAGGGAGTGAAACAAGACAACGGCGAGGCCCTGAGCTGGTACCAGCTTTCTGCCAACGAGGGCGATCTGGACGGCACGAAGAATCTCGAGGCTTTCACCAGCGACCTGAAGTATCAGCGTGGAGCGGAGCTGGCAAATGCAATCAATGAGAAGTTCGACGACCCCGCGTACGAAAAGGTCCGGCGATCCTATGACATTCGCGATTTACAGGCGCAAGTTACCGGACTGGAATCCGACGCCGTGGAGCAGGACGACCTTGCCGACCAGCTTGAACACATGAACAAGGGTAAGAACGACTTCGTGGGCAAAGCATTCAAGGCGATTGGCCGCGCAGGCGCCGCCCCGCATCGTGCCGACGCCGCGAAGTATCGCGCCGAAGCAGCGCGTCTGCGTGCGCAGGTCGCGCAATTGCAGAGTCAGAACGCCCCTCCAATTTGACTTGCAGATCCTGACATGCGCGACAATGGTTCTCATCCGCGA
>DASZAG010000106.1:0-22546 GCA_035945555.1 Acidobacteriaceae bacterium | reverse complement strand
GCCCTCCTGGTTTTGGTGGACTGAGGGGCCGGTCGCTGTCCAAGCCTTGTTGTCAAAGCCGGTGAAGCTGATTTTGAGGGGTCCGGAATCGAGGATCTTGAACCGGTATTGGTAGGTGGCTCCGGGGGCGATCTGCTGGGTTCCGAAGCTGGCGTCAGGGTAGTCGACTTCGATGAGCTGGACCGTTCCGCCCGTGTGATTGACGATGTCAGCTTGGACGAATGCGGATCGGCACGCGACGAGCGAGAGGCAAACGACGAAGGTAGCGGTCAAAGCGAGCGGCATGCGGAGCGGCATGGGGATAGTGTAGACGCAATCCTGTCCCTTGCTTCGCTATGGATGGAGCGCCCGCGACGCGATCAACCGCTACAAGGTGGTTTTGCGTTCGAGGATGCGGGCGGTAAGAACGACTCCGGTCTCGCGGGTGTGGAGCGTGATGGGGAAGGCCAGAACGTTCCACACCCATTCCTCACCCTTGCGCGGCAGGTTGAGCAGGCCACGCGGGGTGCGGTCAATATAGGTCTCGCGGGTTTCCGCGACGGTTTGCAGGATGTCGCGCCAGTCTCCGGCCAGCTCGGGCATTTCCTCAAACATATTGCGGCCCGGAAACCAGTCGCGCTCGTGTTCGAGGAGCTTGGCGCAGGTCTCGTTGACGTATTGCCAGTTGCCTTCGGAGTCGAGGATTTCCAGCACTACGTCATCGCCGATGGCCATGTTGATGCGGGAGTAGAAGAAGTCGCGGGCGTCAACGACGACCGGCTTGCCGCGGCGACGGGCTTCAAAGGAGCGCAGCGCGGAGACAAGGTCGTCGATCGAGCTGTAGCCCTTGAGCAGGTGCATGTCTTCCACGCCACCGAAGCGGCGTTCCAGTGTGGCCGAAAGGATGATGATGGGTACCTGCGGGCGGCGCTCGCGCAGATGCGATGCGACCTCGGTTCCAAACTGGCCCGCGCCGAGATGGTAATCGAGCACGGCGATGTCGATGTCATCGAGCATGGTCTCGGCTTCTTCGACAGTGGAGGCGGTTTCGGTCAGGTAGCCGTACTTGCGCAGGATGGTGGAGCGCAGGAGCAGGTTCTCAGGATGATCGTCGAGGAGCAGCACACGGATCGGATCCTCGACAGCTTGGGGCCCTTGCTCGTGGGTTTCTTGATCAAATTGATTTGCCATTGGTCGTAGGTTGGATGCGGTGTCAGGTGACTACGGATGTTCCTATTATGGTTGAATACAGGGCGGGTATCGCAAGAAAAAGAAGGTTCCTTTCGCGAGCCGAGCTTTCTGAGCGCCCACTAGCTGCGGAATGACGGGGCACCTGGCAGCGACCGATCCGGATTGAATATCCATTCACAAAAGCGTTAGAGTCTCTGTGTGAAGAATCGCCGTCATTTTCGCGGGTTGTTGTCTCTGCTTCTGGCCTGCCTGTGGATCACGACGGCATCGTTCGCGGAGCATGTCTCGGCCGAGTTTCCGCTCTGTCAGCCCTCGCATTCGCCCTGCTGCCCGCAACCCACAAGCAATAGCAGCGAATCCTGTCCGGCCTGCCATGTCTCTATCACGGTCGCGACGAAAGTGACTCACCAGCAGGAGCGCCTAAAGTCCTTTCCCGGGACCCGGAATACGCCTCGGGAACGACTTGGTCCGCGGAGTAAGGCATCACACCGTGAACTGACTCCCGGCCTCCGCTATCGAACTGCCGTATTCGATTTAAAAGACGATCTCCGTATCTAGATCTGCCCGATCCAGGTGTCCGATAGCAGCGCGCTGGGAACGGTCGCGCTTGTCCTCATTCCACCCTATCCAAAGGAGATCGTTATGAAACTTAAAGCACTCGTATTCGTACTTGCAGCAGGACTCTTGCTTTCGTGGTCAGCACAGGCTGCGACAACCGCTACTTGCTGCGGAAATCCCGCCTGCTGTAATGGCGGCAGTTGCTGCAAATAACCGATAGTGCATGTGCCCACGCTCTTTCCAGCGCTCGATTGGGGAGAGCGTGGGCCGCACTAAGACTTTTCGCGCCGCTGGAGTTGCTTCATGATTTCCGGCAGGCGAGCGAAGACCGCCGTGGCGCGGAGCCACTGTCGGTTGTCGAAGGCAGGGGATCCGCTGATGACCTTGCCGTCGGGAACATCGTGTGAGACGCCGGACTGGGCTGTCATGATGACTCCGTCGCCGAGGCGACAATGGCCGGCAACTCCAGCCTGACCGGCGAGAATGGCGCTTTTGCCTATTTCAGATGATCCGGCGAGGCCGACCTGGGCGCAGACGAGCGTGTTGTCTCCAATTTTGGAGCCGTGTCCGATCTGGGCGAGGTTGTCGATTTTGACGCCTGATCCGATGTGGGTTTCGCCGACGCTGGCTCGGTCGATGCAGGAGTTGGCTTGGATCTCGACGTTATCACCAAGGATTGCGGGGCCGGACTGGACGATTTTGTGCCAGACGCCGGAGTCGTCCTTGGCAAAACCAAAGCCGTCGGAGCCGACAATTGCTCCGTTCTGCAACACAGCGTGGTCGCCGAGGCGGCAGTGTTCGCGAACGATGGCGTGGGCGTGAGCGAAGAAGTGGTGTCCGATGACGGCATGGGGATAGATGACGACATGCGGCAGGAGAGTGGCGTGATCCCCTATGATGGCGTGCTCGCCGACCACAACATACGGGCTGATGTGGCAGTGCCTTCCAATTTTTGCTGTGGGGTGGATGGCAGCGGTGGGATGAATGCCGGGAGCGTATTCGGGCTCCTGGTAGAACAAGCCCACGGCGTGGGCGAAGGCGAGATATGGATTTGAGGTACGCAGGGTCGCGGTCGAGATCTCAGGAAAGTCTGGTGCGACGATGACGGCTCCGGCACGCGTGGTGCGGGCTAGAGCCGAGTAGCGCGGGTTGGCGATGAAGGAAACCTGTTCGGGGCCGGCTTCTTCGATGCCGGCGACTCCGGTGATGCGGTGGTTGGGGTCGCCGCGAAGTTCGGCATCAATAGCGCGGGCAAGTTCAGCCAATTGCATGGGGAGATTGTACCGGGGACGGGCTTTCCAAAGAGCCGAAATGTCCGGCCCTGAACAGAGGTGTCCGGATTCGGACGGAATCGCACAGCCCTTCCGTCCGCCGCAACTAGGTAGACGAAGGCAACGGAACGACGATTCAGCGCGAAGCGTATATGGCAGGGTAAGTGCAAGTGGAATTGCAACCCATCCCACGAGGATTTTATGTCGCGTTGGTTTCGTGAGTTAAAAGTTGCCGTTCGCTACCTGATTAAGTCGCCAGGATTTGCGTTGACCGCCGTGCTGATGCTCGCGCTTGGAATTGGCGCGACAACGGCGATTTTCTCGATTGTGGAAGGAGTGTTGCTGCGTCCACTGCCGTTTCCGCAGCCGGACAGGCTGGTGATGCTGGGAGATGTTCTTGTCGGCGCGAACATGAGCGGCTTCGACGGCAAGATTGTCACGGTGCAGGACATTGTGAATTACACACGAGACACTCATAGCTTTACGTCGGTAGGTGGTTATCAAGGAGCGGGATTTGAGCTCTCGGGCTTGGGCCAGCCGGCGATGATTACTGCGTCGCGATTGAGCGCGGGCGTGCTTCCTGCATTAGACGTGCAGCCGCTGATGGGGCGCTTTTTCACGAAGCAGGAGGATGACCAGCATGTGCAAGTGGCGTTGCTGAGCTATGCGACTTGGAAGTCACGCTTCGACGGCGATCCGACTATCCTGGGGAAGAAGATTTTGCTGGATCGAAAGCCCTATGTGGTGATCGGGGTGATGCCGCAGAACTTTGAGTTCCCGTTAAACCCGGGCCGCTTGAACAATAGCGAACTATGGGTCCCGTTCAGCCCGACGCCCGCGGAGTTAAGCCCACAGGCCGCGGCGAACTGGAGCTACCAGATAGTCGGACGGCTGAAGCCCGAAGTTACCACGGCACAGGCGGTGCAGGATGCGACCCGAGTGGCGACGGAGACGATGAAGAATTACCCGGCGTATATGGCGGGAATGAAGATTCGTCCGGAAGTAACCCCGCTGAAGGCAGTCACGGTGCAGGAGGCGCGTCCACTCATCCGCGCCTTGTTCCTGGCGGTTTTTGTAGTGCTACTGATTGCGTGCGCGAATCTTGCCGGACTGCTGCTGGTGAGGGCGATCAGGCGGCGCAAGGAGATTGCCGTACGACTAGCTCTGGGGGCGCAGTCGAGCGTCTTGTTGCGGCAGACAATGCTGGAGAGCCTCGTGCTGAGCGTAACGGGCGGCGTGCTGGGGCTGGCGCTGGCGTGGATTGCGCTGAGGGTTGGCGTAACGGTGCTGCCGGAGACTCTGCCGAGGATTGCAGATATCCACATGAATTGGGAAGTGGCGGTGTTTGCGCTGCTGCTGGGCGTTGGAACGGGGGCCATTTGCGGAATCGCTCCGGCGTTTGCCGCTATGCGGACGCGAGTAAACGAGACGCTGAAAGAAGGCGGACGGACCGGGTCGGCAGGAGCGGGCCATGCGCGGCTGCGGTCGGTGCTGGTGGTGACGGAGATTGCCGTAGCGTTGATTTTGCTTACGGCTTCAGGGCTGTTGCTGCGTAGCTTTGAGAAGATGCGCGATGTGAACCTGGGTTACAACCCCGAGCACACACTGGTGGCAAGCTACAACCTTCCTTACAAGCAGTACTCGACCCAATCCTCGATCGACCAGTTTAACCTGGAGCTTTTGCGTCGACTGCGGGCTCTTCCGGGTGTAAAGAGCGTAGGTCTCACGGGTTTTTTGCCGGCTTCGGGAAATAACGGCAATCAAGCGATCCTTCCGGAGGGCTATACGCCGCCGAACCACACCTATGATCTGGCGACCCCCGTCCAAGTGAAAGGCGACTATTTCGCAGCGATGGGGATTCCGTTGCTGCGCGGGCGATATCTAAATGACGACGACACGGCGAGTTCGCAGCTGGTAGTGGTGGTGAACCATAAGCTGGCGGAACAGTCGTGGCCGGGGCAGAACCCGATCGGGAAGCGGCTGCGCATTGGCCTTTTGAACATGCAAACCCCGTGGATGGTCGTAGTGGGTGAAGTGGCGGATGTGAAGGAGAATTCGCCGGACGGGCCGAGCACACAACAGTTGTATACCCCAATCGATCAGGAAGAGAAGGACATCGGATCGCTCGCTCAGCCAGGGGACCTGCAGGGTAATGGCGGATTCGTTGCGCTTCGGTCGTCTGTACCTCCCGAGCAGATGGAAAACACGTTGCGCTCAACGGTACGGAGCATTGACCCGCAACTTCCGCTGACGCAGGTGCAGCCGATGACGCATGCTCTCTCGGAGAGCGAAGCGCCGCGCAAGTTCAATACCTTTGTGATTTCATCATTCGCCGGAGCGGCGTTGCTGCTGGCGATTCTTGGTATCTACAGCGTGATTGCGTTCACGGTAGCGCTGCGCGTGCAGGAGATGGCGATTCGTATGGCCCTGGGATCGCAAAGGTCAGGAATCATCGGCCTGATTCTGAAGTCGGGCGCGAAACTGGGAGTGGTTGGCTGCGCGCTGGGTGTGGGCGGCGCTTTGCTTTCGTCGCGGCTGATGCAATCGCTTCTATTTGGTGTAAGCCCCTTCGATCCGGCAACGCTGAGCGGGGCCGTGCTGGTGATTATGGCGCTGGTGCTCGCGGCTTCGTTTGTGCCGGCGCAGAGGGCGGCGGGGATTGATCCCATGCGGGCATTGCGAGACGAATAGATTCATGCCCTCGTCTCTGTGAGGTACGGGGATCGTGTCCATCAGAGCTCGTGGCCTACCTTTATAATTAGGATGGGGCGGTTTGTTCGTAACCTCTGAAACCGCTCTGTGCGCCGCTCGGGCGCTATTGGGGCAACTGTTGACCGACCAGATTATCATTCGCGGAGCGCGAACCCACAACCTGAAGAACATTGACTGCGCGATACCACACGGGAAGCTGACGGTGGTGTCCGGCGTGTCGGGGTCGGGGAAGTCGTCGCTCGCGTTCGACACGGTATATGCGGAAGGGCAGCGGCGATATGTGGAGTCGCTGTCGGCCTATGCGCGGCAGTTTCTGGAGCGGATTGAAAAGCCCGATGTGGACCTGATTGACGGGCTGGCTCCGGCGATTGCAATCAAGCAGAAGAACTCGACTCGGAATCCGCGCTCGACGGTGGCCACGGCGACGGAGATCTACGACTACATGCGTCTGCTCTATGCGCGGTGTGGGATTGTGCACTGCATCGTGTGCGACGGCATTGTGAAGCGCGACTCAGTGGACGAGATTGCCGATGCTGTGTTGGCGCTGGGTGAGGGAACAAGGCTGCATGCGCTGTTTCCGATTGTGTCACTCTCGAAGCCGGAACCGGCTGCAGAGACTGCGAAGAAACCGGGACGTGGAAAGAAAAGCACGAGGCAGGCTACGAAGTCCGAGAGCGGGCCGCTGCCCGATGTAATGAAGGAGCGGTTGATGGACCTGCGCAAGCGCGGGTTCAACCGTCTGTACCAGAACGGAAGCATCTACGAGTTTTCAACGCCGGAGTCGCTGCTGGAAATTGACTTTGCGCAGCCGGTGTTTGTGCTGGTAGACCGCATTGCCGTGTCGCCCGAAAACCGCGCGCGCATTGTGGATGCTGCGGAGATTGGTTATCGCGAGGCAGGCGAAGTTGTGTTTGAGGTTGTTCCGCGAGAGGACGGTGCGGAGCGGCGCAGACTCCGGTTTTCAGGGGCGTTTGAATGCGTCAACTGTCATCGGGCTTATCGCGAGCCGGAGCCGAGACTGTTTTCGTTCAACAACCCTTTTGGCGCATGCCCGAAGTGCCAGGGATTCGGCAACACAATTGATTTTGACCTCGACCTTATTATTCCGGACAAGTCGAAGACCTTGGATGACGGTGCGATTGATCCGTGGAATCGGCCGAAGTATCGCGCGTGGTTCGGGGAACTGAAGCGTGCCGCAAAAGCGCAGAGCGTTCCGATGAATGTGGCTTGGTTTGATATGACGCCAGAGCAACAGGCGTTTGTTCTGGATGGAGCGGGCAGCTTTGTTGGGGTCAATGGCTTCTTTCAGCTTCTGGAGCGGAAGAAGTACAAGTTGCACGTTCGGGTGATGCTGTCGAAGTATCGGGGGTATGCGCTGTGTCCGGAATGCAAAGGGCAGCGGCTGCGAGCGGAAGCGCGCGCGGTGCGCGTGGCGGGAAAGAATATTTGTGAAAGCGCCGCGCTGACGATTCGCGCGGCGAATGAGTACTTCAGCAGCGTGCAGCTTTCGCCAGCGCAGCAGGAGATTGCAGGGACGATTCTGGGCGAGGTTCGGCAGCGGTTGCATTTTCTGGATGCAGTGGGGCTGGACTACATCACGCTGGATCGGCTGGCTTCGACGCTTTCCGGAGGCGAGGCGCAGCGGATTCAACTTGCAACTTCGCTGGGATCGCAGCTTGTGGGTGCGCTGTATGTGCTGGATGAGCCGTCGATCGGGCTGCATCCGCGCGATACGGCGAAGTTGATCCACATTCTGAATGATCTGCGCGACCTGGGGAACACAATCCTGGTTGTGGAACACGATCCGGATGTGCTGCGCTCGGCGGATTATCTGCTGGATCTGGGACCGGGAGCCGGGGAATTTGGCGGGCGCGTGCTGGCGGCGGGAACGGTGGAGGAAGTAGAGCGGAATTCGGAGTCGCTAACCGGAAAGTATTTGTCGGGCCAGCTTTCGATTCCGACTCCTGCATACAGGCGCGAGCCGGGAAGGAAGCGGGAATGGATCAGGCTGAACGGTGCGCGAGCGAATAATCTGCGCGGGCTCGATGTGGAGATTCCGCTGAATATGCTGGTGGCGATTACGGGCGTTTCAGGCTCAGGGAAATCGACGCTGGTGCATGAAGTGCTGTATCGGGTGATCGCGCAGCGGTTGGGAAAGACGGAGGGTGGCGATCCTTCTGGCGTTTACCGCGATATTGAGGGCGTGGAACGGTTGAACGATATTGTGCTGGTAGACCAGACCCCGATTGGCAGAACTCCGCGGTCGAACCCGGTGACCTACATCAAAGCGTTTGACTTGATTCGGGAATTGTTTGCAGCACAGCCGGAGGCGCGACGCCGCGGCTATGGAGCGGGGCATTTCAGCTTTAATGTTCCGGGTGGGCGCTGCGATGTGTGTGAGGGCGACGGCACGGTGACGGTGGAGATGCAGTTTCTGGCCGATGTTGAGCTGCCGTGCGAAGAGTGCGGCGGCACCCGTTACAAGGCGAGCGTGCTGGAGATCAAGTACAAGGGCAAGAACATTCATGAAGTGCTGGACATGACGGTGAAGGAGGCTTTGCGCTTCTTTACCGGGCAGCCGCGCATCGTGGACAAGCTGGCCGTTCTGGATGAGGTGGGGCTCGGATACGTAAGACTGGGACAGTCGGCAACGACGCTTTCCGGTGGTGAGGCGCAGCGAGTGAAGCTGGCGGCGCACCTGGCGACGGTGCGGGCGGGCAGCAGCAGGAAGCTGATGAGTCGCGTGCTCTACATTCTGGACGAGCCGACAACGGGGCTGCACTTTGACGATGTGAGCAAGCTGCTGGTGGCGTTCCGCAAATTGATTGACGGAGGCGGATCACTGATTGTGATCGAGCATGAGCTGGATGTGATCAAGTCCGCAGACTGGGTGATTGACCTGGGACCGGAGGGCGGCGCGGAAGGTGGGAGAGTTGTGGCAGCGGGGACTCCGGAAGAGATTGCCGAGGCACCGGGTTCGCACACGGGGCATTGGCTGAAGAAGGTGCTTCCCGCACGAAAGGAAGATGATTTTTGCAAAGAAGTTCTGGAGGACGAGGCGGAATGCGCTTCCAATCCGCGGCTATAGGTGGTGTTCTGAGCTGGACCGTGGCGTACGGGCTCCTGGGTGTTTTGACGCTGGTTCCGGTGGTCAAAGCGCAGACGTCGTCGCAGCCGCCGGGGACCTCCATTGCGGACAACTCGGATGCGACGGCGAGCCCGCTGGACGGAATCGAGTCGGAGATATCGGCTGGGCACTACGACAAGGCGCGGGGTCTGCTGGATGCGTATCTCTCTGCTCATCCTAAGGATGCGCGGGCGCTGTTTGACCGCGGCTATTGCGATGATGCGCAGGGAAAAACAGCGCAGGCGGAGGGGTTCTACCAGAAAGCGATTGCAGCTGACCCAAAGCAGTTTGAGTCGCGGCTGGCTCTGGGGCTGATTCTGGCGAAGCAGGACGATCCGGGAGCAAAGGAACAGTTGCAGGCGGCAACAACTTTAGAGCCGAATCCGCCAAACCCGGCGGCGAAGGCGCAGGCGTTTCGGGCGTTGGCCAGGCTGGTGCGGGATAGCGATCCTGAGACGGCAAAGCAGGCGCTGATTGGAGCATTGCGGATTTCGCCGGAGACCCCGGCCGACACGCTTCTGGCGGCGCAGATTGCTGAGGCGGCGGGTGACGATGAGATTGCCGCACAAGCCTACCAAAGAGCGCTGAAAGTGAATCCGGAATATTCAGAGGCCACCACCGGATTGGCGCACGTGCTGATGCAGGAGAAGAAGTATTCTGAGGCCGAACCCCTGCTGAAGTCGGCGCTTACGCGTGACCCGGATGATCCGGGGCTGAATGCGGAGTATGCGGCACTCCTCGGGGCTGAGGGCCGGGTAGGCGATGCAGTTCCAGTGTTGGAGAAGCTGCATCAGCTTGAGCCGGGGAACCGGGCGGTGACGAAAATGCTGGCCGACAGCTATGCGCAGGCCGGGGAGGCAGTCAAAGCAGACGGCCTGTACGCGGAACTCCTGGCGAAGTCCCCGAACGATGCCGAATTGAAATCGGCGCGGGGACAGGTGCTGATACGGGAAGGAAAGTACGCGGAAGCTCTTATTTTGCTTCAGAATGCCGTGAAGGTCCGGCAGGATGATGCTGAAGCCTGGGGTGGCATCGCTTTTGCGGCAGCCAAGCAGCATCAGCCGGAGCTGACACTGCAAGCGCTGGAGGAGCGGGCCAAGTTCGCGGCGGATACACCAGCGACATACTTCTTATGGGCAACAGCCAATGATAATTTGCATCGCAGTAAGCAGGCTTTGGAGTATTATCAGATGTTCCTGAAGTCTGCCGGCGGAAAGTTCCCTGATGAGGAATGGCAAGCCCGGCAAAGAATTTTGGCCTTAAGTAAGAAGTGAACCAGTTGACGTTCCGTAGCGCCCATGGAGGTGCACTATGCGGTTCGTTTTAGTGATTGCAGTCGCAGCGCTAGTAAGTCTTCCTCAGGCTTTCGCGGCAAACACTGACAAAATTCCAGACGAGCAGGAGTTGACTGCGCTTGAGGCCAGGGCTGAACACGCCACGCCAAAGGAACAGTGCTATCTCTACGCCAAGCTGGTGCAGGACATGGCGGACGAAACCGGAAGGCAACTGGATGCCGGCAACGATTCGGGCGCGTCAGCTTCTCTGAAGGCGATTCAGCGCTATACCGAGAAGATTGGTCGTGAGATTACCGACCACGCAAGGAAGCTGAAAGACGCGCAGATCATGATGCGGCGGACAGCGTTCCGGCTGCAGGAACTTATGCGTGGCGCATCGGTCAGCGACCAAGCCGAATTCCAGTCCACATTGAAGCAGATGGACCAGGTGCAGTCGCAGATGATGTTGGCAGTGTTCAAGAAATAACGCCGGCGATCCGCCGATTCGGTCGATACCAGAGCGAACGACCCCGTTCCTTTTCCAGACATACAATATAGGTGCCTCGGCTTATAAAGCTGCGTGGCCTATGAATTTCCCTGGAAAGTGGACTGATGAAACTAAATTTGCTGAGCGATTCCCCCTCCGCTATTGAAACCGAGCTTCTTGTAGCATTCGCAACAGACCGGAACGCACGAAAAGAGAAGGACGCCAAGCCAGAAGTGGGGCTGCTGCATGCGGATCGCGATCTGGCTGCAGCCGCAGGCACGGTTTTGTGCAGCGGAGAGTTCAAAGGGAAAGCAAACGAGACCCTTCTGCTGCATGCTCCGGGAGGTTTGAAAGCGAAGCGCCTGCTGCTGGTTGGATTGGGCGGCGCGGCGAGAACGTCGATCCACGATTTGCGCAATGCCGCGGGAACGGCGGTGCGGTTCGCCAAGCCGCGAGGGATTCGCTCGATTGCGGTAGTCGCTCCAGGCAACTTTGACGCGTCGCAGACCTGCCGAGCTATTGCAGAGGGTGCAATCGTTGCGGATTTTGATTCCGATACATACCGCACCGATCGCAAGGACACGAGCATGGTTTCGGTCTCGCTGCTGGCGGGCGGGCTGGACAGGATCGCGGCTGAAGCCGGCTTGCGCGAGGGTGTGATTATCGCCGAGTCGCAGAATTTTGCGCGTGGGCTCATTAATGAGCCGAGCAATCGGATGACTCCGACGGTTTTAGGTCAGCGGGCGCAGGACATGGCGCGCGAATTTGGGCTGAAGTGCGAAGTGCATGGCGCGGAGAAGATGCGCGAGTTGAAGATGGGCGCGTTTTTGAGTGTGGCGCAAGGATCGGATGAGGCTCCGGCGCTGATTGTGATGCAGTATGAGCCGGAAGGCGCAAACAGCGGGCCGGTGTTGGGCCTGGTTGGTAAGGGAATTACGTTCGACACCGGAGGCATTTCGCTCAAGCCCGCGGACAATATGGAGAAGATGAAATACGACATGGCTGGCGGCGCAGCCATGATGGGTGCCATGCGAGCGATTGCGCAATTGAAGCCGAAGGTGAGGGTGATTGGAATTGTGTGCGCGACGGAGAATATGCCATCCGGCAAGGCGCAGAAACCCGGCGACGTTCAGATTGCGATGTCAGGCAAGTCGATAGAGGTGATCAACACCGACGCGGAAGGCCGGTTGGTGCTGGCGGATGGTCTGTTCTATGCGCGGCAACTTGGCGCCACGCACTTGATCAACGCGGCGACGTTGACAGGTGCGGTTGCAACCGCGCTGGGCCAGGTGAATGGCGGCGTGTTCTCAAACGATGATGCGACCTACGAGCGCTTTGCACAGGCGCTGGAGAAGTCAGGCGAGAAGTTTTGGCGTTTGCCGGTGGAGGACGAGTATCGAGACCAGATTCAGTCGACGATTGCGGATATTCGGAACACTGGGTTGACCCGCTACGGTGGGGCCATTAACGCAGCGATGTTCCTGCGGGAATTTGTGGATGAGACACCGTGGGTTCATCTCGACATCGCAGCAATGGCATGGCTGGATGCTGACAAGGCGTGGATCGCAAGAGGACCGAGTGGGATTGCAGTGAGAAGCATTGTGGAGTGGGCGAGGAGCTTCGCGACAAGTTGATCCGAGAGTCGAGAAAAATTATCTATAGAAAGCGCACTACAATACCCGTATGGAACCCCTCGTTATTGCAGGCAAGGCTTTTCAATCACGGTTGATTGTAGGCACGGGAAAATACAAGAACGGCGCGGAAACACAAGCGGCGATTGAAGCGTCGGGCTCGGAAATGGTGACGGTAGCGGTGCGGCGGGTGAATCTGGACCGCTCTAAAGAATCGCTGCTGGACTTTATTGATCCGCAGCGATATTTTCTTCTTCCGAATACGGCAGGGTGTTATACGGCCGAAGAGGCGATTCGCGCGGCGAGCCTGGGGCGGGAAGTGGGGCTTTCCGACTGGGTAAAGATTGAGGTCATCGGCGACCAGGCGACGCTATATCCCGACGTTCAAGCAACGCTTGAAGCGACTCGGGTGCTGGTCAAGGAGGGGTTTACCGTCCTGCCGTATACCTCGGACGATATTGTGTTTGCGAGACGCCTGATTGACGCGGGAGCGGCTGCGGTGATGCCTCTGGCGGCGCCGATTGGCAGTGGCCTGGGGATTCAGAATCGCGCTACGCTGCAGATTCTGCGGGAGAAGATTACCGAGGTTCCCCTGATTGTTGATGCGGGCGTGGGTACTGCGTCTGATGCCGCGCTGGCCATGGAGATGGGAGCCGACGGCGTCCTAATGAACACGGCGATTGCTGCCGCTGCGAATCCGATTCTGATGGCAGAAGCGATGCAGCATGCGGTACTCGCAGGGCGGCAGGCATATACTGCCGGACGCATGGCGCGCAAGCTGTATGCGACGGCGAGTTCGCCTCTTGAAGGAATTTCAAAATAGGTTTCATCAATGCGCGTCTTCGGAATTGATTGTGGCACGGAGTGCACTGGGTTCGGGGTGGTGGAGTGGGATAACGCTGCTCGTGACCCTCGCCTGATTTCGTTAGGTGCGGGCGGCATTCGGTTGCCGAAAAAGGATCCGCTTCCACAGAGGTTGGCTCTGGTATATGCCGAGCTAACTGCGCTGATTGATGCGCATCGGCCGGATGTTGTCGCGATTGAAGAAGTGTTCTATTCGGTAAATGCGAAGTCCGCACTCAAGCTGGGGCATGTGCGAGGCGTGGCGTTGTTGGCGGCGGCGAGCGCGAGTCTTCCGGTGGCGGAGTATGCACCGCTGAAAATCAAGTCTACGGTGACAGGCTATGGATTGGCGCAGAAGGAGCAGGTGCAGTTCATGGTGGCGCGGCTGCTGAATCTTCCTGAGGTGCCTGAGCCAGCGGACGCCGCGGATGCGCTGGCGATTGCGATTTGCCATATTCAGCACGCGCAGACATTGGCAGCGCAAATGACAAAGTCGATTTAGAAATTGAGATGCAGGGGTTCCCACGCCTCAGAATCGAGACGTGGGGCACCGCGAGTTTAGTTGTGGATTTGGATGCTCTGCGCGTTAAGCATCGGCCTCGGAGCATTTGGATTGCATGGTGAATTTGCATCTGCGGTGTTGTATTGTCCGCTTCCGACGGAATCTGCTGTGTAAGGCCCGTTGTCTCCGTGAGCAAGCTGGATGCTTGCAATGCTGGGTGTGAAATTGTCGCCGATGCTGCAACAGAACGAGCAAGCTTGTGCCGCGTGGATTGTGAGCTGGTCTCCGACGGCCAGGGAGAGACTGCCTGCCGGCGGCGGAACATTGATCTTTACGTCTGCCATAAATTCTCCTCTGCTCCACCTGCTGAGTGGAGCGTAAAAGTGTTAATTGCGGGGGATAGGGCTGCGAATTGCTCGGAACGAATGGGCAGGACAACTCTTTTCAACTCAGGGAATGATCTGGATGCTTTGGGAATTCTGGCGCGCGTCGTTGGGGTCGCATTGCTTGTCCGGATCGCTTGAATTGTACATTCCGGTCGCGGGCGATTGCGCGTAATAAGGTCCGTGTTTTCCTGCCGAGAGATTAGGAAGGCTCTTGATCGACGGCGAAAAACTATCGCCGATGCTGCAGCAGAAATTACAAGGTTTTGCTGCGTGAATGTAGAGTGGATCTCCGGATTTCATGTTAACGGGGCCTTCCGGCGGCGGGATGTTTATTTTTCCTTCCATACATCCTCCTCTGCTTCTGAAATTTGAGAAGTGTAACAGTTGATGTCAGGGGGAAATCTTTAGCAGTGTCGCCGAGTGGGCAGTCTGTTATGGATTGATCTGTATGCTCTTGGCGTTCAGGGAACTGACTTGTCCGGGGCGGCCAGCATCGAGCGCCCTTGCGCTGTAGCTCACATTGCTGGCAGGCTGCTCGGCGACATAGGGACCGTTGTCTCCAGCGGAAAGTTGAGCATTGTTGAGCGAGGGCGAGAAGCTGTTTCCAGCGCTACAAGCGAAGGTGCAATCAGCGGGAGTGCTGATGGTGAGGGCGTCTCCTGCATTCAATGAAATTGTGCCGCTGGTCGGCGGGTTGATGCTGATTCTTTGGTCTGCCATGAATTCTCCTTATTCGCGAAGTGCGAATCACAACGAGAGTGACTATTTATGGGGGATGTGTAACGCGGGATCCATAAGCAAGCCCTGCAGTGTGGGCTCGTCTTGAATTTGACCCAGCGAAGCACCCTTTTGAAGGGCCTTTTCAATATACTCCAGCGCGTGGGTGCGTTCACCCATGTTCTCGTAGGATTTCGCTACATTAACAAGCACATCCGGTTGATTGGGCGCGAGGGCGAGCGAAGTCTGAATGCGAGCAAGGGCATTTCCATTTTGCTTATCCTGGGCATAGAGAAAGGCGAGCGTTGATTGAGCATTCACGTCAGAGGGCTGCAACTTTGCGGTCTGTTCGGCGAGTGTAATGGCGTGGCTCCGAGCGTCAGCAGCGTCTGCGTCTTTCTTCTGCCATTGGTAAGAAACCATCATCATGTTCCAAACGTTGTAATCGCCTGCATTGATTTTCAGAGCCTGTTGCAGCGGGGCTTCCGCTGCGTCTCCACGTTTCTCGGCAAGGAGCAGGTCGCCAAGGTTAGCGTAGGCTGCATAGCTGGGCAAAATCTGAATGGACTTGCGCAACGCCTGCTCGCCGAGTGGAAGGTACTTAGGATCGTCCCAGTCGACATAGACTCCGCCGAGATTGGCCAGAGCCTGAGCATTGTCCGGGGAGAGATCCACGGCGTGCTGGTCCGCGATAACCGCTTGAGAATACTTGCTCTGGCGATCATAAAAACTGCCGAGGGCGGCGTAACCGGTCCAACTATCGGGGCGCAGAGCGGCAGCCTTCTGAAATGCAGCTTCGGATTCGTCGATGCGCCCCGCGCTCTCTAACGCGTATCCCACCCCCATCTCCGCGTCAGCGTTCCGCGGGTCGAGAGTGAGGGCGCGCTGAAATTCCTGCATGGCAAGGTCGTGTTTGCCGGTAGCATCGTGAATTCGGCCCAACGTGACGTAAACCTCCGGGATGTTAGCGTCAATCTCGGCGCCCTTCTGGGCCTGAGCGGCGGCTTCAGTAAGCCATCTTGGGTCCTGAGTCTTGCTGTTCTTGAGGCGGTAGGCCTCGCCCAGTTGTGCATATGCCAGAGCGAAATGGGGGTCGGTCTGAATGGCCTGCTGAAGCGATGTCACAGCGAGGTCAAGATTGCCTGCCTTGTCCCAACGTTGCATGTAACCGAGAGCTTTCAGGTAGTCCTCGTAAGCAGCGGGGTTCGTGGATCCGCCTTCGCCATGGGAACCGATGGCGTTAAGTGAAACATTCATCAGCCCGGCCAATTTAGAAAGCGCTTCGTCCTGCAGCATCGACAGGTCACCGGTGGGGTCTTCTACATCGGCAGAGCCGATCTGGCGGAGAGTGCGCGTGTCGACGAGCGCGAGGTTAAGGCGAACGTTCTGGCCGTCGCGTTGGACGGAGCCTTCGATCGCAAGCGTGGCTCCTAGCTTCGACAGCGCGCCGGCAGGGTCGGAGACGCTGAGCCGGCGGACTTCGCTAGTTGGGATGACCCAGAGGGAATTGGACGCGGAGCCAAGATTGGAGAGTCGACCGGCAAGAGAGTCCATGAGGCCCTGAACGAGCACTGCATTTTCAGGATTATTGCCGATGTTCTCAAACGGCAGCACGGCGATGTGTTTGATGGCCTCGGTATTTGCTCCCTTGAACATGCGACCGCGCATGGAGGGAATAAACGGTATCGCAGCAGCGAGGACGACAACGATCGCGATGGCGATAGAGAAGGGAAGCAGCCACCTTCTCCGGCGCGGGCGAGTGGCACCCCATAGTGAAACGGAGGCCTGCTCGCGGGCTTTGCGAACATCCGGAGAGGTACGGGTCTGCTTAATAGTGGCGCGGTTGGGATCGGCTTCGATTTGGGTGCGGAGCGATTCGAGGTCGGGTAGCAGCTCTTTGCAACTCGCATATCGCTCAGCGGGGTTTTTCGCGAGCATGCGGTAGAGCACCTGCTGGATTCCGGGCGGGAGATCATCGAGTCCGCGAGGCGGCTCATTGAGAATGCCGACGATCATGGCCGGGATGGTTTCGCGGTCGAAAGGGCTGCGGCCGGTGAGCATTTCTGCCAGGACACACCCCAGCGCCCAGATATCGGTGCGCTTGTCGACTTCATGGCCCATCGCCTGCTCGGGCGACATATAGGCGACCGTGCCGGTGAGCCCGGTCTGGGAGGCGGTTTCGGCGGTGGCGGCGGAAGCCAGGCCGAAGTCGACGATGCGCACTGCGCCCGACGAGGTGAGCATGACATTGGACGGCTTGATGTCGCGATGGACGACGCCGTGAGCATGGGCATCGGCGAGTCCGTGCGCCATTTGGATGGCGATGCCAAGCGCCTCGGCCATGCGGATGGAATTCTGATGGATTCGGTGAGAGAGGGTTTCACCGTCATAAAATGCCATCACGATGCAGGAACTGCCGTCCTCTAGGTCCTCAATGCCATGGATGACGCCGATATTGGGATGGTCGAGGGCGCAGGCGGTGCGGGCTTCGCGAAGAATGCGATGGCGGGCCGAGACGTTTCCGACAAGTTCCGGAGGCAAAAACTTGAGGGCAACGGTGCGTTCGAGCTTTAGATCGAGGGCGCGATAAACGACGCCCATCCCCCCCGCCCCGGCCACGCCGAGGATTTTGTAGTCGCCGGCTACAACTTCGCCGACGGATAAATTTCGCTTCAGTTCCGGCATGAACGCACTCTAAATCGGGTCCCCGATCACGATGAAAGAAGCGGGCGCGGGATGCCTGAATGGTATATACACAAAAGAGCTAAACGCAAGACGGCAGGGCGATTCCGTCGCAAATCGCGCCGTTAGTGACAAAATTCGATTTCGGGAGCATTCTTTTTGTGATGACTTCAGGCAGCCCACTAACCGTATTTCTGATTGAAGGCTCGGAGCGCCGCGCACTGAAGCTGGATCCGCTGCCATTTACTGTGGGGCGACTGGCGGATAACAGCCTCGTGCTGACGCAGCCGTTCGTTTCGCGGTCGCACGCGCATATTGCGGCGGTAGGGAACTCGCTTGTTCTTACTGATGCGGGCAGCCGTCACGGGACATACGTCAACGGAAAGCGTGTGGATAAGCACGTCCTGGAGATGCGCGACAAGATCCAGTTTGGATCGCTGCAAGCCCCGTACCTGGTGTTTGGCGAAGAGCCGGAGAAGACGAGCACCGAAAGCGATCTGCTCAGCAAGTTGCAGGCGCTGTCAGAGAACACGTCGGAACTAAGCAAACTGAAGTGGCTGCTGGACGCGGCGCGGGACCTGAATAACGCCGGTGCGGTAGAGAGCGTGCTGGCATCGCTAATCGGGGCGACGCTGGCACTTACCAAAGCCGAGCGCGGGTACGTTTTACTATCGCAACCGGACGGACGGCTTGAGCTTGCCGCGGGAAGGGACTCCGAGGGCAATCGTCTGCAGGATAGCGAGAGCCTGTCGAAGACGGCGATTCGCCGCGCGACGGAAAGCGGGAACGAGTTTATTCTGACGGACACGCTGAGCTCGGGCGATGTGCCGCTTTCAGCCAGCATTGTGGCTCAAAACATCCGGACAGTGATTTGCTTCCCGCTGCCGAGGCGGCGAGATGCGGCCCGGACGGCGGCCTCAGCGCACAACTCAGACATTGTCGGGGTGCTTTACCTGGATAGCCGATTTGCTCCGGGAAAAGTGTCGGAAATTGATAACGACCTGCTGCGGACGATTGCGCGCGAAGCCGCTGCCCTGGTGGAAAACACTGAACTGGCAGCGGCTGAGGAACAGGCCAGACAATACCGAGAAGAAATGGAGATTGCGGCGAATATCCAGAAGGGGTTGATGGCGCTGCGGTATCCGGAGTTGAGTTTTGCTGCCGTCGACGCAGTGAGCTTCCCCTGCAAAGAAGTGGGGGGCGACTTTTTCGATGTGGTGGCCGATGGAAGCACACTCTCGGTTGGCTTAGTAGATGTATCCGGGAAGGGAATTTCGGCGGCGATTCTGGCCTCGACGTTGCAAGGGATGATTTATTTGCAGCTTAGTTCAGGTCAGTCGCTGGAGAGCATTGCGTCCATGCTGAACGCCTATTTATGTTCCAAAGACGTGGGCAAGTACGCGACGATGGTTATGATGCGGCTGCACGCCGATGGCGCTCTGGAGTACATCAATTGCGGGCACATCCAGCCACGGGTGCAATCTTGCACTGGAGTAGTTGAAAAGCTGGAAGTATCAAATGTGCCGGTGGGTCTGCTCACAGGTATGCCATTTCATAGCAGCCAGACGAAGCTTGACCCGGGCTGTCGCGTGTTTCTGGTGAGCGATGGCGTAACTGAAGCAGAGAACGCCGAAGGGGAGATGTTCGGCGATGACCGCCTGGACGCGGGCGCGCAGCGCTGCACATTGCAGCAGCTTGCCGCATCCGTCCGCGCGTTTTGCGGGGAGACTCCGCTGCACGACGATTGCACGATCGTGGAGCTGGTGTATCGGGGGTGAATGAGTTCGAGTTCCGCCTCTCCCAAGGCATTTGGCTCCCATTCATGGGCATCCCTGTAATAAAGGTTCACATCTAACTTGATTCGCAACAGGAGGCTCCCTGTTTCCTGTTGGAGTTTCTGCTTAAGAGAAATCGGTCCAAAAGGATGGCGGGCCGTCCCCCCAGCGGGACCGTCGAACAGGCCACATGTCGATGCACCGCGTTCGCAAAACGGAAAATCTACGCGTCTCAATCTATCCCTGGGATTTAAGAAGCTGGCGATCGGCATTCAGAATCGCGGGATTGCCGGGCTATGCGCTCTTGGCATTGTTGCTCGGCGCCATGATTCAGTACCTTGACATAACCGGAGTCGGAGGAGGAGCGGGGCATGCGAGCGCATCCAGTTTGCTCTTGATACGCACTCCCATGTGCCTGGGGGCATTCATCCTGCTGCTATATCAGCCGAGAATCGCATCCCTACGACTGAAGGATTCAGGGCTCCTATTTCTGGCGTTTGGCTCGCTCTATTTTGTTTCAACTTTATGGTCAGCCGTCAGAATTGAAACTTTGGGTAAGGCAGTTGAGATTCTTTTGGCGACTTTCTGCTTTCTTGAAGTTAGCCGATATGAGAACGCGCAGCAGCGAGTCGACGCGCTCAGGCAGATCGTATTGCTTACAATCTCGGCCATATCGCTCTTCACGGTTGTCGGTTTTTGTCTGCATCTTCCGAACTTCAGTCTGGCAAATCGAGGTCTGTTTTTGAAGGATGCGGCTCAATCCCCATTCCTTTCCGGAA
Organism: Acidobacteriaceae bacterium; assembly: GCA_035945555.1. GTDB lineage: Bacteria > Acidobacteriota > Terriglobia > Terriglobales > Acidobacteriaceae > Silvibacterium. The sequence continues at coordinate 2,632 of DASZAG010000106.1, read as the reverse complement.
ATGGACTGGGGTATGTGTCCGTCGCATTATTTCTGGTTATCTTTGCCGAGTGGCAGGGAGGGAGAATTCGGTTCGCCCCGGCTTCTCGCCAGATGGCTTTTGCTCTGCTGCTGTTTTGCTTTGCGGCGAGCCGGACCTCCTTCGCGATTTTGCTTGTGAGCGTGGCTATAGTTGTGGCCAGAAGGTCCAAGGTGCTCGGCATTGCCGTTATCGCCGTTATATCGGCGCTGATCGCGGTATTTCAGGGTGGCGTGCTCGATTATCTCCATGGAACTGAAGCCGGGAGCAACTTCACGACCCTGAGCGGGCGAACCATTGTGTGGACCGCAGCGATACGCCAATGGCAACAACACCCGTGGCTGGGCCTCGGAGGTGGAGTTGGCGGGAAAATAGTCCTCGCTCATATAAACTCCTACTCTTTCGAGATCCTGAGTTCGCTCCATAACGGATTCATGGAGCTACTGACCGGATTGGGTGTAGTTGGAGTCCTGCTGGGCGTGTATCTGTTGCTGCTTGTGACCTGGCGGACGTTTCGCGCCTGGAAGCTGTACCCCGAGCATTCCGGAACTTATGTGTTAATTGTCCACGTGTGGGCGTGCACCATAATGTCGACAGGGATCTTTGGCTGGATGGGCTACGAGATGATGATTTTCCTCTGCCTGGTTACAACGCTCGATCTATTACGACGTAAGTATGCACCGACATACTCGCCCGTCCCAGAAGGCGAGCTGGTATTGGTTGAGAGCTAATGCCAATTCTGATTTCGAACTCTGCAACCGAACTACGAAAGAGAGATGAAATGGATAGTGCTGAACCCCAGGTCTTTCCGGGCATGGAGAACATTGGCGAGACCAACGGGGCATCGACTTCGCAGGCTGATCGCGAAGTAGTGTACGAGCGGCTCTTCCCGGAGCGTCGATTCACATCGTTTTTTCGGCGGCAGATTCGGTTTGTCTTCTTCTCCATTCTTGCTGACATCGTTACGCCGGAAAGCGTGGTGCTGGATTATGGTGCCGGACGGGGCAAGCACGTCGAAAGCGAGTTTGGGCACATGGCGCGGATCGCCAACTTTCGCGGACGCGTGAAAAAGGTGATCGGCATTGATCCTGACGATGCGGTTTTTAGCAATCCGACATTGGATGAAGCGTTCCGGATAGAGCCGGATGGCTCGATACCACTTCCGGATGCGAGCGTTGATGTGATTTTCTCCTGCGCTGTTCTCGAGCACGTGAGCGATCCAAAACGGGTAGCTTCCGAGATCACACGCGTATTGATACCCGGGGGCTGGTTCTGCGCCTACACGCCGAACAAATGGGGCTACGTAGGCATGGGCGTGCGGATGGTTCCGAATATGCTGCATGCGGGCATGCTGAAGTTTGCAAACCCTCATGGCGTTGCGGCAAAGGATGTGTTCCCGACCTTATACCGGATGAATACACTAGGAGAAATTGGCCGTCTCTTTCCGAATTTCCGAAATGCTTCGTTCATCTTTAACGGGCCGCCGGGATACAATTTCGGCTCCGTGCTGATGGCGCGGTTCTGGCTTGCGGTGATGGCTCTGACCCCGCACCGCCTAGGACAGACACTTTTTGTATTTGTACAGAAAAAGTAGAAGGGAAGTGGCGGAGGGAGAGGGATTCGAACCCCCGTTACCCTTTCGGGTAAAGCGGTTTTCAAGACCGCCTGTTTCAACCACTCACACATCCCTCCGCGAGCGGAAGCGCCGGACGGCGCTAGTCCATTGTACGACGATGGCTTGGGTCACTAGAGATCCAGCCGCGGCACGTTCAGACGTGCTAGAGCCGACGCTCGATGATGGAGGTCGTGCGAACTAGATGCGCAATCAGAATTACCGCTGTAAAGCCTGAACGCGCAGCCCACCTGCCGCCGCGCTTTCTTTCAATTCCAGCGGTGATGTTTGCGGTTTGCGCCTAAGCGTGGAAGACAGACCGTAGCTTGCGAAAACAATTCACCCTAGTCGTCACGTCCGATAACGAATATTCTGTATAGTTCAAAGCTGGGCGGGAAATAGCGCCCGTATGCAACGGATAATGTGACGTTTGTTCCGTTTGGCTTCCCTCTCACCGGACTATGTCGGACACCGCCCTATGTTGTTTCCGGTAAATACTTGAGGAACTTCTGCCGGCTGATGTGCGAGTTTGGAAACACCAGATTGATGTCGCGGGCGCGCAGGCTTTTCCAAACTGCCTCGGCGAGGACCAGACGATAGTCGGTGGTGACGGCGAGATCGCGGCCGTCGTATAGCTGCTCTGGGCTCAGCCCCGGCCAACGTCCATAGACCTGACCACCTCTGACGTTGCCTCCCAGGATGAACATGGCATTGGCGTGGCCGTGGTCGGTTCCCCCGGTTCCATTCTGCCGGACTGTGCGGCCGAATTCGGACATTGAGATTAGTGTGACGTTCTCGGCATCGTCGCCCATATCTTGCCAAAACGCGCTTATGCCGCCCGCAAAATCGCGCAACCGGCTGGCAAGCTGGCCCTCGATATTTCCTTCATTGACGTGGTGGTCCCATCCACCGATATCGGCGAAAGCGACTTCAACTCCAAGATTTGCCTTAAGAAGCTGCGCTATCTGCTTCATATTATTGCCGAATTGTCCTTTCGGGTAA
>DASZAG010000105.1:0-39820 GCA_035945555.1 Acidobacteriaceae bacterium | reverse complement strand
TCACGTTCACATCCAGGGGCACGCGCTGCTCTTCAAAACTATTTCCGAGCAGGAAGACGACTCCAAATCCAACTTCACTCGCGAACCCGACAATGTCACGCTTCAGGAGGCTGCCGACGCGCTCATGAGCAAACCGGATCGGCCATAAACGGTTCGCGCCTTCCAGCGAAAGCACCCTTCCAGTTGCTCTTCGTCACCCGCGTTCGCGCAATCCAGAAGCTGCATGGCCATACATTGCGCCCGTCTGGCTCGGCACAGGGAAGTAAAAGTGCAAAGGAGTAACTCACTCCCAGGCTTTTTGCACCGCCCGAAATGTGGACGCGAGGGCCGTTCTGAAGCTCGCGCTGCGTGTGATACGGCTCACCGCCAAAACCTCTACAGAAAACCCTGCTGTCGGATTCCTTACTTAAGTAGAAGCAAAGGATGAGGGAAATAGCTGCCTGAATCACTCTTCATGCCGCAGCTTAGTAGACCAGCTTAAGAGAAAGCTGAATCTGCCGCGACGTCCCGGCGGTCTTGCTGATTTCTCCAAAGCCTGAGCCTTTAATGGTGTTCGCCGGCAGGCCCATGTTCACTATGTTGAACAGATTGAAGAACTCCGCCCGAAACTGGACGTCAGCCCGCTCCACACCGCTTTCACGATGTCCGAACGGCGTGCTCTTGATCAGCGCAAAGTCATAGTCGTAATAGGCAGGCCCGCGGAAAGTATTGCGGCCCAACGTCCCAAAGCGTCCGGAGTTCGGCCCCGTTCCGCCCGCGATCCCAATTGGAATGTAGAAGAACGAGCTATTGTTGGCACCCTCTCCAAAGTAGTCTTCGCGCCGCCGTGTAGAGCTGTGCGCGGTGGAAAGATCCGGCTTCCCAATCTGGTCCGGGCGGTCCGCTCCATTGGATCCGGCCCCGGTCTGCTGGATTCCTGAATAAATCGTGAATGGCGAGCCGCTGGTGATCGTCGAAATGCTCAACAATTCCCAGCCGGAGGTCACTCCACTCGACAAGGCACGCAGAAAAGGCGCTTCCTGCAGATGAAGATCCTGAGCGGCGCTCACCGCAAACGCATTCGCAACATCGAAATTCGACGGCCCCTTCTCAGCGTGGGTATCAAACGGGTTTTGCGGATTCGGCAACGCAACCGCGCCGGTCGAACCCGTCCCACCTATCACAAGACTCACGTCGTCCAGCGACTTCGACCAGGTGTCGCTCGCCTGAATCCCGGGGCCTCCATGCGGGACTGTTCCGGACAGCGAAGTCTGCAATGCGTTATAGGAGGAGTGCGCCGTCCCGGTAATGATGGTCTCAAAGCCGAACCCTCCGCTTACCTGGCCGTTGCTGTCGAATTGCGTATAAGGCGCGAATCCTGGTGATGCGCCAGGGTAGCCGTTGGGGAAGGAACTCCGCGGCAGGTGCGAAGCTTCCGTGCCGACGTAGGCAGCGTCGGCCGTGAGTCCTCCAAACTGGCGCTCAAGCCCGAGCGTCCACGTCTGTAGTAGTCCGTTGCTGAAATTGCGGTCGACGCCGCTCAGGTTCAGCAGAGACAACTCATGTCCCGGCAATAGCGAGGCAAGCTCCGTCTGGTAGCGGGCAATATCGACAACCGTATTCGGTGCCACATCCTTCGGATTTCCGTTTGCAAACACATTTGCGCCGGACGGCGTATAGAAAGTCGGGAGTTCGGACGGCGTGATCTGAAAACCATATGGAATATAGACATTCGGCGCCGCGGTGACTCGAGGGTCGACCACGAATGGCAACGCCCCGGTCAGAAAATTGTCTTGCCAGATATTGGGCGGAATCACGGTAAGCGCGCCCCCAGCATGAGCCTGCAGCTTGTCCGTCACTCTCCAGTCGAGCTGCACCCTCGGTTCCCAGCCGTTCCATCCAGCACCGTATCGGGGCTGAGGATTTATCAAATACTCCTGCGGCGTCCCCTTCGGCGGATTGATATTGAGAAAGCTGGAAGTACGGTTGGCCCTCTCGCTAATCGGTGTATACAGTTCGTAGCGAAGCCCATAATCCAGTGTGAACCGCGGAGAGATCTTCCACGTGTCCTGCGCGTAAACATTAATGTCATTGCGGTTGATCGCGGCCGGCCCGATATGCTGGCCATTCGAGGCATACGGAGGCGCAACCGCAATGGTGTAGGAAAATGGATAGCCGATCAGCAGGCTGCTTAGTGTATCGGGCAGTGCGGAACCGGGCGTGACATTGTGTGTTCCGCTCTCGGATGGAATAAAGACCGGCGAGTAGACCGTCCCGCCGCCGAAATCATACTCCCCATTAGGACTGGTCCCAAAGTAAGTGGTGTCACGGTTCAGGCGTGCTTCCACTCCCGCTTTTACGTTGTGCTTCGCACGGGTCCATGTAAAGTTTTGCTGGCCTTGGAAGAGATTTCCGAAACTTGCCATTACCGTCCCTGCCGCTCCGTTGAAAGCCTCAAACAATCCATCAGTAAATTTCAGCGCCGGATCCGTGTAATCGCTCGTAGGAAAAGAAGGCGTCGCGCGAATAATGCTGAACGAGCTTTGCCACATGAAGTTCGGAGAAACCGTGCGCGTGTAAGTAAAAACCACGTTGCGCTGGCGGTCCACATATTCCACGCCGAAGCTCGGATCAATGGCGGTTTGGTCTGGATTTGTTGTCGGCCCGGAAAGATTGTCCAGACTGAACCTGGCGAAAAATTGGCTCTTTTCCCCAAGCTTCTGGTCAAGGCGGATCGAATACTGGTCGGAATCCGTCGCCACTTTTGAGGGGACCGCATAGGTTCGCGCCCCAAAAGCGCCCGTCGGATCATTAGGCAGTGGATAGCGCGCAAGCACGCGGGCAATCTCCGTATTCACCGGAACGATGAGCGTATCTTTGCTTCCGTCTGCATAGCTCACGGAATCATATCCAGCCCTCTCGTCCGCAGTCGGCACCGGCAGCACCTGCGTGGTTCCAAGCACCTGCCGGAAACCCTGGTACTCGCCGAAGTAAAACGTCCGACCACTGCCGTCATAAAGGTGCGGCAGCACAACTGGGCCTCCGTTGGTGAACCCAAACTCATTTCTGCGGAAAGGCGGTATTCGCCCGGGCTCTGCAATCGAGGGATGGTCAAAGTAATTCCGCGCGTCGAACGCCGAGTTGCGTACGAACTCGAAGAACGATCCGTGAAAACCGTCCTTCCCTGACCGTGTGACGATATCGGTAAATCCGGCCGCGCCTCGTCCAATCTCAGCCGGCATCCATCCCGAGCTCGAGTTGATTTGCTCAACCGCATCAACATTGAAGTTGGGAAAAGTGGAGCCCCCCATTTCAGGGTCACTGATGTCCGCCCCATCCATCGCGAACACAGCCTCATCCCCACGCTGTCCGTTAACGGCAAACTGCTGGGTAAAGTTGGTCGCGCCGTTCACATCCGTCATGGTCCCCGCGGCAAGCAACAATAAAGTTGCAAAGTCCCGCCCATTCAGCGGCAGCTCGCTTACCGACTTGCTTGAGATTTCCTCCCCGCCGCTCGTGGTCTGTTGATCTCCCGGCGCGTTCGCGGTCAACACACTGATCACGAGCGTGTTTTGGTTTGTCACCGTCAGAGCGACGGAAGACGCTGGAAGGTCGAGTTTTGTATTTGACGAGATGAGCCTGTTTCCAATCCGAACTGCGATCGAATAGCGCGCGGAAGCAAGGTTCCTGAAGGTGAATTCGCCATCCGGCAGGGTAGATGTCGAGTACGTGTGTCCGGCGGCCGACAACTCAATCCTCGCCGCAACGGGATGCCCGGCAGCATCGTGCAGTGAACCCATCAGGGAAGAACTGGTGGTCTGCTGCGCCGAGAGAATACTGCAAGCGGTTAAAAGACAAACGAATGTCCAAAAGGTCGCGCTGTCGAATGCTGTTCTAAATTTCTGGTTCCAGACTTTCAAGGAAAAAGACCGTCCTGCGGGCAAATAGAATCAAAGTACCGGGGGACTGCACGCTGACGACACCGTTATTAGCTGGTCAGGAGGTCCTGGTTCCTTTATACTGGAAACTGTTGTAAGCAAGCCGATTTCAAGCAGGAAAACCATGCCCAAACTCAAGACTCACCGGGGCGCAGCCAAGCGCTTCAAAAAGACCGGCACCGGCAAAATCGTCCGCGGCCAGTCCAAAATGCGCCATATCCTCACGTCGAAGGAGACCAAGACCAAGCGCAAGCTGGCTCACAGCACGCTCGTCTCGGACGCCGACCACGCGAAGGTTGCGCGCATGATCCCCTACGCCTGATCTGTTCAAAATGAACAAGGGCCGGAATGGCCCCCGTCACAGCAATGCGACGAGCGATCAGGATTAACAGCGAGTGAAGAGGTCCACCTGCCTCCAGCCGCTTAACCGAAGTTGAATAAAGGAGAAGCAATACCATGCCCCGCGTTAAACGTGGAACCAAGCGCAGCGACCGCCGCAAAAAGATTCTCAAACGAGCAAGCGGCTATTTCCTAACAAAATCCAAGCTCTATCAGGCGGCTCAGGAAGCCGTCGAGCGCGGGCTCAAGTTCGCGTACAGCGGCCGCAAGCAGAAGAAGCGCCAGTACCGCTCACTGTGGATCGTGCGCATCAACGCCGCCGCCAAGCTCAACAACATCAGCTACTCGCAGCTTATCCACGGACTAAAGGCCGTCGGCGTCGAGCTGGACCGCAAAATCCTTGCCGACATCGCCGTGAACGATCCCGCCGGATTTACCGCGCTGGTCGCCCAGGCCAAAGGCGCGCTGGAAAAGGCCGCCTAGCTTTTAGCTCAATTCAAAACGAAAGGCCGCGACTCGCTCGCGGCCTTTCGTTTTCAAATCCCCTCCAGAATCGCATCTGCTATCCGCGCTGCTTCCACCGCCGGCCGCACATCGTGAACCCGCACAATATGCGCCCCGGCCAGAATCGCCGCCGTAGTCGCAGCAATCGTCGCATTTCCGCGCTCGGTCACCGGAGCATTCTCGCCGCCGTACATCGGAGCCAGCGACCTTCCCAGAAAAGACTTTCGTGACACCCCCGCCAATACAGGCCGTCCCAACTCCCGAAGCTCGCACTGACGCGCCAGCAAAGGATAGTTCTCCTCATACGACTTCCCAAACCCATATCCAGGATCAACCACAATCCGTTCCGCTTCCACTCCAGCATCCAAGGCCGTTCGCAGGCTCTTCCCCAAACCCTCCCGCACCAGCGGCAGCACCTCGTCCTTCGCCAGCGTAGACAATCCCCGCCACTCGCCCGGCCGTCCTCGCGTATGCATCAGTACTACGCCGCACTTCAACTCTGCGCACGCTGACGGCATCGCATCGTCCCACCCAAGCGCGCTCACATCATTCACAATCTCAGCGCCGGCGCCCACCGCCATTTGCGCTGTCGCCGCTTTATAGGTATCTACGGACAGCAGCGCGTCCGGCTTCAGCCGCAAAATTCTTTCAATCACGGGCATCACTCGTCGCTGCTCCTCTTCGTCTGATACCTCCTCGCGCTTGCCCGGCCGGGTCGATTCGCCGCCCACATCCACAATGTCCGCGCCCTGCTCAAACATCCGCAGCCCATCCGCCGCCGCCGTGTCCGGATAAAGAAACCGTCCTCCATCCGAAAACGAATCCGGAGTCACATTCAACACGCCCATTACCAGCGTGCGCTTCCCGAGAGCAAGCGCTCGCGTGCGCAACTGCCAGATGTATTCGTCTCTGCGCTGAAAGGGCATATTGCACTCTGATGCTACACTCGCGCTGAGATGAAATCCGCACGCTTCTCCGCGCTCTTTGTTGGACTTCTGCTTGCGACCCTTCCCGGCGTGTCCGCCGTTCATCACCGCAGTCCCGCGCATCATCCGGCCCGACGGCTCAGCCTCGGCGCGCAAATCGCTGCCATTCTCAAGCCGCCAGCCGTAGCTCAGGCCCACTGGGGAATCTCTGTCGTCACAGCCGACGGCGCGCCCATCTACGCGTTCAATGACGCGCAGCTTTTCGAGCCTGCCTCGAATGCCAAGCTCACCACCACCGCCGCCGCGCTCGCCCTCTTTCCCCGCGGAGCCACCTGGACCACCAACGCCGTCACTTCCGGCGGTGTGGGCTCGGCAGGCGTACTCCACGGCGACATTGACCTCCTTGGCGCAGGTGACCCCACCATCTCCGGGCGGGCTTATCCATACGCCGGCCACACCCAGCGTCCCACACCTCCACTGGCCGCGCTCCAAAGCATGGCTGACCAAATCGCCGCGCGCGGCGTAAAGCGCGTCGATGGCAACATCATCGGAGACGACTCCTGGTTCCTATGGGAACCCTTCGGCTCAGGCTGGGCGTGGGACGACCTCGTCTGGGACTATGGCGCGCCCATCTCTGCGCTCACCGTGAACGACAACATCGTCTTCCTTAACATCGGCTCCAATGACTGCCCCGGCAGCCAATCCTCGCCATCCGCGGCACCCGCCGCGCCCGTCCCCACTCCCACAGCCGTCGAGTGGTGCCCAAACACTCCTTACTACACCATTCAGAACTCGCTCACGCTGCAGCCCGGGACTCAACCCGTCCAAAACGGACTCGACCGCCCGCTCGGCTCAAAAACCGTCCGCCTTTTCGGAACCATCAACTCAAACGGGCTCCACATCGGGCTCGCCATTCAAGACCCCGCCGAATTCGCCGCTATCGCCTTCCGTCAAATGCTGCTGGCTCGCGGCATCACTGTGACCGGCGAAGCAAGAGCTCAGCATCGCCTCTCAACCGACACAGGTTCTTTCCACGCCGAAATCAACACTCCCGTCGTTCTGCACCCGCTCACCATCTCCACCATTGAGCCGCCCGCCACGGGCATGACCGTCCTTGCCTCCCACGTCTCGCCGCCCTTCGAGCAGGACATCGCCGTCACCCTCAAAGTCAGCCAGAACCTTCACGCCGAGCTGTACCTCCGCCTCCTCGGTCGCCTTGAAGCAGGAGACGGCTCCATCGAACAGGGCGAGCGTGTCCGTCGGCAGTTTCTCCAGCAAGCCGGAGTTGCGCCTTCTGACTTCGAGTTCTACGACGGTTCCGGCCTTTCGCCGCAGGACCTCATCACTCCCCGCGCCTTCACCACGCTACTCGTCTACGCCGCCCGTCAGCCGTGGGGTCCGGAGCTTCGCGCCAGCCTCCCGATTGGCGGCATCGACGGAACTCTCTCCGATCGCTTTACGCAATCTCCGTTGCGCGGCAAGGTGTTCGCCAAAACCGGAACCCTCTCCAGCGTCAACACGCTTAGTGGCTACCTCACCGCCCGCAGCGGACGCACCATCGTCTTCTCCATCCTTTGCAACCACCACGGCCCCGACGAAGCCGTCGCCACCGCTGCCCTCGATAAAGTCGTCGCCGCAATCTACTCCACGGAGTAAATTAATCCGCCCGCAGAGCCTTCACCGGGTCGACGCGGGAAGCCCGTCGTGCCGGCAGCCACGTCCCCGCCACCGCCAGCAGCGGAAGTACAGCAACCGCGGCGACAATCACAACCGGATCGTACTGCGAAGTATGGAATAGCTCCTGCTTGGCGAAGCGCCCCGCCACAAACACCAGCGGAAGCCCCACGGCAATTCCCATTAGCGACAGCAGGAAAGCCTGGCGCGTCACCAGCCACATCACGTTCGCGCGGCTCGCGCCCAGGGCCATCCGCACTCCAATCTCGAGCGTCCTCTGCGAAGTAAGGAAAGAAAGCACTCCGTAAATCCCGATTACGGACAGCAACAACGCTACCGCAGCAAACGCGCTGAACAGCGTCAACGTGAAGCGCGGCCCAGCATAGCCATACCGGTCCAGCAGGTCTCGGACCGTGATCATATCCGCGATCGGCTGGTCGGGATCAATGGACGCAATTACTCGCCGCACCGGCTGCTCCAGCGCATCCGCCGGAAGGCTTGTCGAAACAACCAGCGTATTCGCAAGCGATCCAACTGTGTACGGCAGGAGCACCTGCGGTCGCTCAATGTCTCCAGGAAACGGCGGAATGTCGCTGATGACGCCGACAATCGTGAACCCGTCCGACTTCATCTCCGGGTGGTCAGTCAGTAAATCCGGCAGACGAATGGCTCGCCCCAGCACGATCCCATTGCTGAAGTAGCGCTTCACCAGGTCTTCCGTGACCACCACATTGTGCACCCCGATCTGTATATCGGGTTCCTCGAAGAAGCGACCCTGCAGCAAACGGCGCGTAGAGATGGAAAGGTAATTCGGGTCGACCGGATGGACAATTACAAAGTCCCGCTGCGGATCGATCGGCTGCGACCCGATCTCCACGTGCGCTCCCAGCCCATAGAGCGCGCTGTCAACTGTCACGGAATGTACTCCCGGCACAGCCGCCGCTCTCTCCAGGGCCTCACGGTAAAACCGGTTGTGAGCGTCCATCGTTGGATATCGGCTCTTATCGAGCGGCACACTTACCAGCAAGGTGTGGTCAGGCCGCATAGGTACGGGCGCGGCTTCCACCGCAATCAACGTTCGCACCATCAGCCCCGCCAGCATCAGTAGCGTGAGCGACAACGCAATCTCGGTGATCACAAATCCGCTCAAAATTCTCCGCTCCGCGCGGCTGCTCGAAGACCGCACGGCATTCAGTGCGCCGATAAGGCGAGGCCGCGCCGAATGCCATGCTGGTGCTAATCCAAAAAGCATCACGGTAAAAAGAGCAATGCCCAGCGATATCAGCAGCACAGGAACATTCAGCGTGACCGCAGCCTCATCGGGAATCGTCTCCGCTGGAACAATGCGCAGCGTCGCCTGCAGCCCCAGCCACGCCAGCGCCAGAGAAAAGGGAATCGCCGCCACCGCCAGCACCAGCGATTCCGTCAATGCCGACCTCGCCAATCGGAAGGGTGTCGCTCCCACTGCCGTCCGAACAACCACATCGTGTTCACGCCGAACCGCGCGCCCAAGCATCAGGCTTGAAACATTCACGCAGGCAATCAACAGCAGAACGAACACCGAGCCAAGCAGCAGGTGCAGGGTAGAAGCCAGATTCGACTGGAACATCTGATCGAACGTCATCAGGCTCACTCGGAGATCGCTCGGAAAATTTCCCGGGTTGGTCTTGGCAAAATCCTGAAAAATCGGAGTGAGTTCCGCGGCGGCCTGGCTCTCGGTGACTCCCGGTTTCAACCGCCCCACCAGCGTGAAATCCTCCGGGAAGTTAGGCCCTTGAGGGGTACTCAGGTTGAAGGGCATATATACATCGGCGCCCCGCCACAGAAAACGCGGCGGCATCACTCCAATAATGACCCTCGGTTGATGATCGAACGTCATCACCTTGCCCAGAACCGAGGGGCTGCCTCCCATGTGAGCCTGCCAATAGCGGTAGCTCAACAGCGCCACTGGTTCATGGCCCGGCTGCACGTCGGAATCCGTTGAAGCGCGTCCCAGAATCGGCTTCACTGCAAGAACATCAAAGGTGTTCGCAGTAATGTAGTTTCCGCGAACCCGCTCTGGCTCTGGACCTCCGCTCAATGTGACATAGGTGATGGTCGACGCCGTAATCCCGCGGAAGATATGGGTGTTCCTCTCAATGTCGAGAAACTGCTGCGGCGTATAAACATTCCAGTAGCAGCGCGGATACTTCGAAGAGCACAGCTTTGGAGTGGCCAGCGTGTGCACATCTTTATAGGGAAATGGATCGACGAGCACCCCATAGGCAACGCTGAACACCGCCACCGTTGCGCCCACGCCGAGGGCAAGGGTCAGAACCGCCGTAATGGCGAACGCCGGGTTCCGTTTCAATTGGCGAAACGCCTGTCTAAGGTCCTGTAGCAAGATCCTCATCCCACTCCTCGCAACGCGCACTCAAAACAGCCGCTGATTGTGAAGTCTATCGCTCGGCGATTGCGCCTGCGAACGCGGTTGAGTTTTCGCCAATTTGCTATACTGAAAGAAAGGGGCAAATTCTTCCCGTGAAAAGGGCGCAGCAGCAAGCTGCGCCTTTTGCTTTCTCGGAGGGCGTGCAAGCTAAGTCTCTTATCTTCAATCTGAACGATGTTAAGTCCTTTGTTTTCATGATCAAGCTCTTGGGCCGAATCAGTACAACGTGTGCAGCTCGGGAAACTCGCATGATTTCAATGATATGCGGCGCTTCGGGGAAAATTGCGTCAAGGGGATAACGGAGAATCGCAGCAGCAAAACGCGCCACAACATGCGCAGCTTGGGAAACCTGCTTGAAATCAATGAGGTGCGGCGCTCGCGATAAAAAACGCAGAAAATGCAAAACCGGAAAAATTAAGATCATGAGCAAAATGAGTCATAACATCCACAGCTCGGGAAACTCTCGTTAAATCAATGATCTGCGGCGTTCCCACAAAAACCGCAATAACCGTCCGGCGGCGACTCCGCTATCATGGAGCCAATCCTTTGGCCTCCACCCCCAAACTCCTGCCCGCCGCGCTCGCCCTGTTCCTGCTTGCCGGATGTGGCCCTCCTTTGCCGCCGTCCACGCCTCTCAGCCAGCTCAACCCGCAGGAACTCCGCGGGCACCAGGCCTTCGTCAATGACTGCGCCCGCTGCCATCACGCCAACGACACGCGATCCCTCCACGGCCCCGGCCTTCAGGCGCTCTTCAAGCAGAAGTACCTGCCCAGCGGCGCTCCAGCCAACGACGACCGCGTCACTTACGTCATCCTGCATGGCCGTGGCATGATGCCAGCCTTTGGCAATAACATGGACGAGCAGCAGCTCAATGACCTGCTCGCCTATTTGCACACTCTATGAGCCGCTTGAAAACGAACACCCCCGACGCCACGCTCGAGCAGATGAAGCTCCTCCCCGGCATGGCTGTCATCGCCCTCTGGATGCTCGCGCTGTGCGCTCTGGGCCTCATCGGAGTCTTCACGCACAAGCTGCCCTACGGAGCCCTGGCCGTGTGCGTCTTCTTCGCCCTCGGCGCCAACGGACTCCTCAAGCTCAAACGATGGGGATGGGCGCTGACTCTCGCCGCCGCGTTCCTCTCCATGTGCTACGCGGCCTTCATGCTGGTCCACGCCCACCAGACCCCGATGATCGTAATGCTGCTGGTGAACATGGTCTTCTTTCTGTATCTGATTCGACCTGAAGTACTGCAAAGGGTGAAGTGAGAAATCGAGGAGGGTTGATGAACATGCGGTTCTCGACGATCCGGCGTTGGAGCAATCCGGCGCTACTCCTGAGCTTCGCGCTCTTGTTTGGCGGCCTCTCCGCATGTCGCGGCGCAGACGATACCGCGGCACACACCAAAGTTGGCGACCCTGCTCCGCCTGTAACCGTCCAGCAACTCTCCGGCGGTACCTTCTCGCTGGCACAGGAGCGCGGCAAGGTGGTCGTTATCAACTTCTGGGCCACTTGGTGCGGCCCCTGCCAGGCAGAAATGCCCGAGCTCGAAAGGGATATTTGGCAGAAGTACAAATCCAATCCCGGCTTCGCCATGGTGGCTATCGCACGCGAACAGACCCGGGACATTGTGTCAGGATTCCAGCAGAAGCATCATTCCTACACCTTCCCGCTGGCCTACGATCCCGATCGCTCGGTCTACAAGCTTTTCGCCGATTCAGGAATCCCGCGCACCTACGTCATCGGCAAGCATGGAAGAATCCTGTACCAGTCCATCGGCTACAATCCCCTCGGCCTCGGCTCACTCGACAAGGCGATCCAGAAGGCGCTGGCTGCCCAATAATCCAACAACCTTACCAGTTAGAATGGAAGGTTATGGCTACTGTCGCGGATCTCATCCAGATTGACCTCGCTCCAAATCGTCCAGCGTCCAAGCCCGAGTGGCTGAAGGCGCGCGCCCCGGTCGGCGAGAACTATCACAACCTGAAGAAGCTGGCCCGCGACATTAACCTTCACACGGTATGCGAGTCTGCCCACTGCCCCAACATCGGCGAGTGCTGGAACCACAAGACCGCGACCTTCATGATGTTGGGCAATCTCTGCACACGCCGCTGCGGATTTTGCGCCGTGCCCAAGGGCCGTCCAGATGCAATTGACCTTGATGAGCCGCGCCGCGTTGCCGAAGCCGTTGCTGCGCTCGGGCTCAAGTTCGCCGTCATCACCAGCGTCAACCGTGACGACGACATCCTTGGCGGCGCACGCGCCTTCGCTGCGGTAATCGATGAGATTCGGCGCCAGGCTCCCGGCTGCCAGGTCGAAGTGCTGATCCCGGACTTCCAGGGTAACGAGGACGCGATCCGCATCGTCGTCGATGCCCACCCTGAAATCCTGAACCACAACACCGAGTCCGTCCCGCGACTCTATCGCGCCGTCCGCTCAGGCGCCCGCTACGAGCGCACGCTGCGGCTGCTCGAGTTCTCCAGGCAGCTCGACCCTACCGTGGTCACCAAGTCCGGCGTCATGGTCGGCCTGGGCGAGGAGATGCACGAGCTGCTCGACGTCTATCGCGACCTCGCCAACGTCGGCGTGAACGTCCTTACCATCGGCCAGTACTTGCGCCCGTCGAAGGACCACCTGCCTATGACCCGCTACTACACGCCCGATGAGTTTGCCTTTATGAAGCACGAGGCGCTCCGCATGGGCTTCCGCCACGTCGAGTCGGGTCCGCTGGTGCGATCGTCTTATCACGCGCACGAACAGGCAGACGCCGCTAGTCATCACAATCCTTCCCGACCGCGATGACTGACGCGTACCGAGGCAGCATTTGGCGCGCTGACGGCAACGTAATTAGAATGATCACTTTGGAATTCGATTCGGAAGGACGGTAGCACAATGGCACCTTCGGTGATGGCGGGCATTCCCGCGTTGAAAGATTCGTTCCATCAACTCAAGACCCGCATGGACAAGGCGGTGCACGACTTTCAAACGAACCTCGCTTCCACGCGCACAGGCCGCGCCTCCATCCAGATGCTCGATCAGGTTCGCGTGGACTATTACGGCACTCCAACGCCGCTGAACCAGGTGGGGCAACTGACCACACCCGACGCCAACATGATCGTCATCCAGCCGTGGGACACAGCAATCATTGTGGAGATTGAGAAGGCACTCCGTACGTCTGATCTTGGGTTCAATCCGCAGAACGACGGCAAGGTGGTGCGCGTGCCCGTTCCTCCCATGACAGAGGAGCGGCGTCGCGAAGTCGTCAAGCACCTGAACCGTGTGCTTGAAGACCATCGCACGGCAGTCCGCAACATCCGACGCGACGGTAACGACATCATCAAGAAAGCAGCCAAGGAAAAGACCATCTCCGGCGACGAGGAAAAGCGCGCCTTAGACGAAATGCAAAAGCTCACCGATGACGAGATCAAGCGCATGGAAGAGATGAGCCGCAAGAAGGAAGCTGAAGTCATGCAGGTCTGAACGCTGTGCCGTCTGGCCAAAGCCGCTGCTCAATGCAGCGGCTTTTTGCTACCCGAGGCATCATCCCGAAGGTCTAAAATCGATTATGGCCTCCCGCACAGTCCACTCTGTTTGTTCGCACGATTGCCCTGACTCTTGCGGTGTGCTGGTCACCATCGACGAAGCAGGGAAGGCGACTCGCATTCAGGGCGATCCGAGCCACCCGGTCACGCGTGGGTTCCTTTGCGCCAAGGTCGCCAAGTACCTGGATCGCGTCTACTCGCCCGACCGCCTGCTCTATCCCATGAGGCGTCGCCCCGGTTTCCCAAAAGGCCCGCTCCCGCATGGTCACGAGTCTGAAGCATTTGAGCGCATCTCGTGGGACGAAGCTCTCGATCTGATCGCCGAACGCCTCGGATCCATCAGCGAACAATACGGGCCTGAATCCATCCTGCCCTACTCCTATGCTGGCACCATCGGCGTCCTCGGCTACGGATCCATGGACCGCCGCTTCTTCCACCGCCTGGGAGCCTCGCAACTAGATCGCACCATATGCGCGACGGCCGGCGGAGACGCACTCATTTCAGTCTATGGGCGCAAGCTCGGCACCGATACCGAAGACTTCAGCCGGGCGCGTCTCATCATCGCGTGGGGCGCGAACGTCCACGGCAACAACATCCATCTGTGGCCCTTTATTGAGGAAGCCCGCCATAATGGCGCACGCCTCGTCGTAATTGATCCGTATCAGACCAAGACAGCCAGGCTCGCCGACTGGCATATGCCGATTCGTCCCGGAACCGACGCCGCGCTCGCCCTGGCGATGATGCACGTCATTCTGCGCGATTCACTCCACGACGCCGACTACGTGGCCCGCCACACCCACGGCTTCGACAAGCTGCGCGAGCGCGCGGCCGAGTACCCGCCGGAGCTCGTTACCCACTGGACCGGCATCCCCACCACCGACATCGAGCGCCTGGCGCACGAATACGCCGTCACCACTCCGGCGGTCATTCGTCTCAATTATGGAATTCAGCGCTGCGAGAACGGCGGCACTGCCGCCCGCGCTGTCATGATGCTGCCTGCGCTCACCGGCGCTTGGAAACATCAAGGCGGAGGCTTGCAGCTCTCAACCAGCGGAGCGTTCCCATGGGACAAGCAGGTGATCGAACGTCCCGACTTGATGACCGCGAGCCCGCTCGGACGACCGGCGCGTGTCGTAAATATGGCTAGCCTCGGTCACGCTCTAACTGAATTGGATAACCCCGGCGTCCATGCAATGTTCGTTTACAACTCGAATCCCGCGGCGATTGCTCCCGATCAGTCCCAGGTGCTGCGAGGCATGGCTCGTCCCGACCTGTTCACCGTCGTTCATGAGCAGTTTTTTACAGACTCTGCCGATTACGCCGATGTTGTGCTGCCCGCGACTACATTTCTTGAGCAAAAGGATGTTCAGGGGGCCTACGGCCACTACTATGTCCAGATCTCAAATCAGGCAATCGAGCCTCTAGGCGAAGCACGCTCCAACGTGTGGGTCTTTTCCAACCTCGCCCGTCGCATGGGTTTCGCCGAGCCATGCTTTAAGGACACTCCAGACGATCTCATCGGCCAGGCGCTTTGGCAGGGCAAATCTCAACCGGCATGGATGAATGGCATGACCGCCGAATCGATTGATGCTGCAGGTGGTCACATCCGGCTGAAATTTGAAGATGAAACGGCAGGGCGGGATTTTCTGCCATTTGCCGAAGGCGGTTTTGGAACGCCGAGCGGCAAGGCTGAATTCTACTCCGAGTCACTTGCGGCACAGGGTCTCGATCCGCTCCCGGCATTCGTTCCCAACACCGAGTCTCGACACGGCGACGTGGGCGAATATCCACTCGAATTTCTTCCCCGCAAAGCCGACAACTATACCAATTCCACTTTCGCGAATCTCCCCGGACATCAGAAGCTCGAAGAGGGGCGTGTGGGCGCGCTGGAGATCCACGCTTCGGATGCTGCCGCTCGCGGGATTTCCGATGGCGACCTCGTGGAGGTCTTCAACGCTCGCGGTCAGATCGAACTGACGGCCCGCGTCATCACCGCGATTCCAAAGGGAGTGGTCGCCTCCCGCCTTTCCTGGAACAAGCTCTCGAGGGGAGGAAGCAATGTGAATCTGCTGACCTCGCAGCGCCTCACCGACATCGGCCGCGGCCCTACGTTTTACTCAACCCTGGTCGAAGTGCGAAAGCGCAGCAGGGTGACAACAGAATGAGGCTCGAAATCGAGAGAAATCCATATCGCTTTTTGAAGGATTCCTTTGCCGATGATTCGGGAAGAACACCATTGGGCCGCAATTTCTTATAGACTAAGAAACGTATTTCACATTTCATTAGAGGCGCGGGTTGGGGACTTACCCACTCGTCACATATAATCGCATTTTGCGCAGGTTCGGCCTGATTTTTGCAGTGAGGGTGTGCATATTTTTCCCGTCGAACGAGAGAGCTTCGGCTCTCCAATCCAAATGAGCCAGAGTTTGCGCCGTTCCATGCGCCGCACGCTGCATCTCTTTTTCCTTCTTTGCTGCGTTGTCACGCTCTCTGCCTGGGCGCAGCAGAGCAATACCATCGTCCAGATTCGCGTCATTGGAAACCGCGAGATCCCCAAAGAGACGATCCAGGCGCGCATGTTCAGTCGCGTCAATGAAACTTACGATCCTCTCACGGTCGAGCGCGATTTTAATTCGCTCTGGAACACGGGTTATTTTGAGAACGTCCGCATCGAGAAGGAGGACACGCCGAAAGGCATCATTCTCAATGTTTACGTGACCGAGAAGCCGACCATACGCCGCATCAACTACAAGGGGCTCAATTCCGTCACGCAATCCGACGTGCTCGACCGCTTCAAGAAGGAGAAGGTCGGCATATCGGAGGAGAGCAAGTACGATCCCACCCGGATCGCCCATGCCATTGATGTTCTGAAGGAAATGCTCTCCGAGCACGGCCACCAGTTCGCGACAATTCGTGCCGACATCAAGAAGATTCCGCCCGCCGGCGTTGAGGTGAACTTCATCGTCAAGGAAGGCCCGAAGGTGATGGTGGGGAGGATCCGCTTCACCGGCAACGAGCATGTCAAATCGCGCCTTCTGCGTGAATCCATGCGCAACCTGCGCCCCATCGGCCTCCCGCACTCCATTTTCTTTGAGAGCCTCTTTCCCCGCGTGTATGACGCCAGCAAGCTGGAAGAAGACTCCGAGCGCGTCCGCCAGGCATACCGCGACCGCGGGTACATCCGTGCCAGCGTTGGCGATCCGCAGACGCATCTCCGTAGTGAGACTGGGCTATCCCTTTTCACCTTCCGCCCCAAGAAGGGAAAACGGATCGACATAACGATGCCCATTGACGAAGGCTCGCGCTATCGTCTCGTCGGTATCACTTTTAGCGGCAACAAGGCGGTCAGGAACGAAAAGGCGCTGCGCGCGCAGTTCCCTGAGAAGGATGGCACCTGGTTCAACGCAACGGATTTCGGTAAAGGATTGCAGAACCTCCAGAAGGCGTATGGAACGCTTGGCTACATCAATTTTGTAGCTATCCCTACGCCTACCTTTGATGATGCCAAGAAGACAGTCACCTTCAACGTCGATATCACCGAGGGCAAGCCGTTCTACGTCTCCCGCATTGAGTTCCGGGGCAATACCGTCACGCGCGACTTTGTAATCCGCCGCGAGTTGGCGTTGCAGGAAGGACAGATTTACAACAGCAAGTTGTGGGAGCTCAGCATCATGCGCCTCAACCAGCTTGACTACTTCAACCCGTTGAAAGTTGATCAGGATTCAGAAACCCACCAGAACGCAGAAAATGGCACCGTCGATCTGCTCCTGAAGGTCACCGAAAAGGGCAAGAACGCCATCGGTGTGAACGGAGGAGTCAGCGGATTAGGCGGCTCATTCCTGGGTCTGAATTACCAGACCAACAACTTCCTCGGTCTGGGCGAGACACTCACGCTGCAAGCCAACGTCGGTAGCCTTACCCGCAACGTGCGCTTCGGCTTCAACGAGCCTTATATTCACAACCGCCCGCTCGACCTCGGATTCCAAGTCTTCAATAGCAAATACGACTACAACGCGACGAAGAACTACCAGTTGGCTGGCGGTAACCCTGCGAATCTCAGCAGCGCCACCCAGTCGCTCCTGCAGAAATATGATCAGACTCAGACCGGGTTCACCGTCTCCGCGAGCTATCCCATACGTCACAGCTTCAAGCGCGTGGGTGTTACCTACAGTCTGAATAGATCGACCGTCACAACCTACAGCGCAGCTTCGAGCAACTTCTTCCAGACTCTGGCTTTCCGCAGCGGCATTCAGGGTCAGAATGCTCTGGAGGGCATCGTTACCAGTTCCGTGGCGTTCAGCTTCACAGAGAACAAGCTGGATGCCACCTACCTTCCACACCGCGGTCACGAGATTTCTGCTGACCTGCAACTCGCCGGACTCTGGGGCAGCGTCCGCTATATCCAGCCGTTGGTCGAGTACAAGAGTTTCTACCCCATAAAGGGACTCAAGTTAAACCCCGACGGACGCAACACGTTAGGCTTCCGTTTGCAGGCGCAGTACATCCGCGGCATCAGTGGCGACGTGGCTCCGCCCTTCAGCCGCTTCTACTCTGGTGGCGAGGCCGATATTCGCGGCTTCGATATCCGCTCCGCGACGCCATACGGCTTCGTTCCAACGCGAGTATTGTTCAATCTCACGAACCCCGATGGGACCACCGTTCCGCGCGATCCCACGAATCCAAGCCTCGGCCCCATCCAGGTGCCGATTCCGGTCTACGGCATCGCATCTATCGGCGGCGATGCCAGCTTCACCTCGAATATGCAGTACACCATCCCTATTTACGAGCGGATGGTCGCGTTCAACATCTTCAATGACTTCGGCATGGACATGGCCATCGACCAGAGCCAGTTGCACCAAAGCCCCGAAGGAATCGACATCCTGAATGCGCCGCTTTACGGCTGCCCCAATTACAACAATGGCGCGTGCCAGGGCGGTGTTCCCATCTCTTTCAGCCACACGATTGATCCCATCGCCGGAACCAACTATGTCCCGCGCATGTCCACAGGGGCAGAAATCGATGTGATGATGCCGATCATCCACGCTCCCTTCCGTCTCTACTATGCGTACAATCCGCTGCGTTTGGAAAAGGACTTCTACACGCAGGACCTGATTACGCGCAGCATGTTCCCGGCGGGTGGTGCGGGCGACTACAGCTATGCTCAGGCACAGCAGGCGTACGGCTCCCTTTATCAGTTGAGGGAACCGCGCAAGACCTTCCGCTTGGCAGTGAGCACTACATTCTAAAAACCTGGCCGTCGGGCAAGAGCGTCTGGCGGCCCATCCCATTGACCACTGCGGCAAGCCGCACCTATAATTCGGCTCAGTTCCTGAGAATGTCTTCTGATCGTTTCTCGTCTTGCCTTCCAGTCCCACCGGACATGGAATTCGCCTCTACGAACAACGCAGCAGGTACATCAGGAAGCGAAGTTCGCTTCCGCAAGTGCGGACGATCAGACCTAACCCGGAGGAATCTTTAAACCACATGAAGCGTGTATTTTCGCGTTCGTTTCCCATAGCGTGCCTGCTGGTTACAGGGCTTGGCGTGAGCGCATTCGCTCAGTCTGCCGCGGTTCCAGCCGCCCCCACCGGCACCAGCAAGGTCGCCGTCATCAATTTTGAAGCTGCTGTCTTCCAGACCAATGAAGGCAAGCGCAACATTGCTGAGCTACAGAAGAAATTTGACCCCAAGCGGCAGCAACTGAAGAATGAGGCTGACGAGATCAACACGCTGAAGAAGCAGCTCCAGACTGATGGCAGCAAGCTGACCGACGCAGACCGCCAGACTCGCACCCAAGCCATCGACGAGAAGGAAAAGACCTTCCAGCGTGACGGCGAAGACGCCTCAAGCGACTATCAGCAGCAGATGGCGCAGACCTATCAGCAACTTGCTGAAAAGGTCTACGGCGTACTCCAGAGCTATGCCGCCGAACACGGATTCGGTGTGGTCCTGGACGCTTCAGCAACCCAGCAGGCGCCTCCGGCAGTCCTCTGGCACAAGACGAGCACCGACATCACAAAGGCCGTCATTGACGCCTACAATGTGAAGTCTGGTGTCCCGGCTCCAGCGCCTGAGGTCCCCTCCGCTCCGGCGTCGCACGTCTCGGCCCATCCGTCGGGTGCCGCACACTAGGCCCTTTTACCAGCATTTCGAGAAAGGCTTCCCTTGACGGGGGAGCCTTTCTTTATGCGAACTGCGGCCACTCGGGCAGGAAAATACGAGGGGCTCCGCAGGCGCCAGCCTATTTGTGGAAAAAAATGTGGAGAACCTGAGCCCTGCTTTGGGCACCCAATGAAGGTAACCTATCTCAATCGCCTGAGAAGTAGGGCGATTCTTCATGTAAGTCTCACAAAATAAGAGATTAGCAGACCGTGTCTCCGCAGGAATCACTGTTCTTACCTTCGTAACTTTTCGTTTTCACGAAATTACACTTTCCACAATCCGACGACACCATGGACGTCATTCAGGCGCCTTCAAGGCGCAAAAAAGCCCGGCGCGCGGCCAGGCTCTTTTGCTTGCCTCTTGGTTACGGTTGGGTTACTTCTTCTTGGCCGCCTTCTTCGCAGGAGCCTTCTTAGCTGTCTTCTTCGCTGCCTTCTTGGCCGGAGCTTTCTTAGCCGCCTTCTTTGCTGCTTTCTTTACTGCCAACGGAGTACCTCTCTTGTTTGATTTTCTGTTGCCAGCGCCCTTCTTTGCGGCTGCCGATTTCTTCGCAGCCTTCCTGCCGCCGGCGCTCTTGTTGCCTTTTTTGGCGGCAGATTTTTTTACGGCCTTTTTGGCCGAAGCTTTTTTGGCGGGTTTGCGGGAAGCCTTCTTTGCCGGAGCCTTCTTGGCTGCCTTCTTCGCAGGAGCCTTTTTCGCAGCCTTCTTTGCCGCTTTCTTTGCAGGAGCCTTCTTCGCCTGCGGCTTCGGTCGTGCCGATTGCTGCGGTGCCGCCGGCGCCGCCACGGCAGGTACCACCGCCACGATTACGGCCTGTTCTTCTTCATCCTCAATGTCGTCATCATCAGAAGACAACGATACCGAAACCTGCTCCTCTTCCTCTTCTTCATCGAAGTTGTCTTCCGTGTCCTCGGGGAATGCTTCGGTTTCGGGTTCAAACTCGCTGTTGTCGCGTGCGTAGAATCTGCGATCATCCTGCATCGGAATAGCCCTCCGCATCCGTCTTCAGATGCCGTGTTGCGGCAGAAAATAAATGCCCGCGCCGCGAATTATAGCAACAGCATGCAACGAGATGCCATGAAAACGCAAGTGCTCCCACCAAAAAAGCGGCGTATTGCTGAATGCGGCATTGTCATTTCGGAAAACAATCCGCTCCGCCTCATCCTCAAGGCAGCTCAATATCATGTGCGCGAGTGGGCACTCGTCCTCCGATGACCTGATTTATGGCTGCTCGCATGGGTTACTGTCGCGCCGGACTTCTTCCCGCCTTTGTGAGACGACTGGCGCGATCTGCGTGAGCCCCGCCTGCGCCTGGGAACGTACCGAACATGCGCCGGCTCGGCGACGTACACTCGATTTCCAGGGTGAATCACTGAGCTGCGCAGGTGATTCCATCTGCGCAACTGTCCCACCGTCACCCCGAATCTATCCGCAATGGTCACCAGCGTGTCTCCGCGTCGTGCGCGATACAGCGTCGTTGACCTCGTCGCGGATGCGGGCGCCACGGGAACAATGACCGCGCTTACGCCGCTCAGGTCCGTTGTTGAATCAAGCTGGTTTACCTCGGCAATCTCACTCGTCGAGGTATGGAACCTCTGTGCTACTTCCCGCAGCGTTTCGTCGGGCGCCAAAACTTGATACCGCCAATAGCGCCGTTTATCCACAGGTATACCCGCGATGCGCTGTTCAAATATGTCCTTGGTTCCGGCAGGCAGGTGCAAGTCATATGTTTCGTCCGGCGGCGTGGCGTCGCGCAACAAGGCGGGGTTCATTGCTGCGATCTCCTGCAGCGGCGCGCCTGTCAAATCCGCCACCAGCGGCAGTCCTACACTGTAATCCGTCTGCACCGTGTCCATCATCAAGGGTGGATCAGCCGCCAGATCATTCAAGCCATACTGCGTGGGATTCTTCGCCATTATCGTCACAGCGAGAATGATGGGGACATAGTTCTTCGTTTCCGAAGGAAGGTTGTTTCGCCGGTACAACTCCCAGAAATCCGCGAAGCCGGTTCGCTGCACGGCTTTCTGAATATTCATTGGACCCCAATCATAAGCAGCCATTGCGAGATACCAGTCGCCAAATTGCTTGTAGAGGTATTTCATGTAGCGCGCGTAAGCGCGTGTGGACTCCACTGGATCGAAGCGGTCGTCATACCACGCGCTTCGTGGCGGAGCAAAGGCGTCGCCCGGCATAAACTGCCACATGCCGCCCGCGCCCGAGCGCCGGTTTACCACCTGCGTCCGAAAACCAGACTCCGCAACCGCCTGGTAGATCAGGTCTTCAGGAACGCCCTCTTGCTTGAGGACCCCTTCAATCATCGCCTTGTAACGACCCTCCCGTTCCAGCGACGCCAGAATGGTCCCGTGCCCAACCTTGCTCTTGGAGAAAAAATTGATGAAGCTGGCCACGTAATCATTCATAACCAACGGAAGATCCGACTGTGTTGACTTCAATTGAGCCGCTGCCTCAGCGCGAATCGTCGGATCGACAGGAAAAGTCACATTGTTGGCTACGCCCACTGGAGTCGGTTCAGGCGGAGGTGCAAAGCCGTTGCCCTGTTTCAGAGCATCCATTTCCAGCGTATTCACAGCGTCCACAATGCGCTCGAACTCAGCATTCAAGTCCGGCGTGCTCTTGATGTCGATGCCGCAGCTCAGCATCTGGTCCACTGCGTAATCAAAGTTCGACTTTGCCGCTTCCAAATGCCCGTCGTGATAATTCGACATGCCATTCTGGTACGCGGTCTCCACATCCTGGATGACCTGCTGCACTCGCCGCGGCTTCGCCTGCGCAGCAGTGCTTTGCATCGCGCGATTGCCTTGGGCTTGCGGCGTGGTCTGCGTCAGCGCTACTGCGGGCAGCAGCGTGGCGACGGCGGCGAGGGAGGCGGCAAGAGCAGCTCGAAAAACGACCATGCGTGTCAAAAGAGACGAAGGGCTGATAGAGTTCCCTCAACCTGCTCCGTATTCTGATTTATTGTAATGGTCGACGTGGCCCTTGGCGCGGTGGGCGTCACGGCTTGATAAACTGGCTCATTGGAGCATTTCCCGAAGGCGCGCTGCCTTTCTCTTGCATGGACAACAAGCACATTCGCAACTTCGCCATCATCGCGCATATCGATCATGGCAAATCTACGCTCTCCGATCGTCTCTTGGAACTGACCGGCTCGCTCTCCGCGCGCGAAATGCAGGCACAGGTGCTCGACGCCATGGACCTCGAACGCGAGCGGGGCATAACGATCAAGGCCCACGCCGTGCGCATGGTGTATCCCGCGAAAGACGGCCAGACCTATCAGCTCAACCTCATCGACACGCCTGGTCACGTCGATTTTTCTTATGAAGTCTCGCGCTCTCTAGCATCCTGCGAAGGTGCGCTGCTGGTGGTCGACGCCTCACAGGGAGTGGAAGCACAGACCCTGGCTAACGCCTATCTTGCCATCAGTCACGGGCTTGAAGTGATCCCGGTAATCAACAAAATTGATCTCCCCAGCGCGGACATTGTTCGCACGCAGGAGATGATCGAACAGGCGGTCGGCATCGACGCCACGGACGCCATTCCGGTCAGCGCCAAGACCGGGCTCGGCGTGCCCGACATTTTGGAAGCAGCCGTAAAACGCCTGCCTCCGCCCGCCGGTGATGCAGAGGCTCCGCTGCAGGCGCTGATTTTTGACTCGTGGTTCGACGCTTATCGAGGCGTGATCGTGCTGGCCCGCATCGTCAACGGACGCCTTCGCAAAGGCACCCGCATTCGTCTGATGTCCAACGGCAAGGTCTTTGACGTGGACTCGCTCGGCATCCTCACGCCCAAGCCTGTTGAAATTGACGAACTCTCCGCAGGGGAGGTGGGTTTCTTCATCGCAACGATCAAGAACGTCTCTGACACAAAGATCGGCGATACCGTTACCGATGACGAGCGTCCCGCTGACTCACCCCTGCCGGGCTTCGAAGATATCAAGTCGATGGTTTTTGCCGGTCTCTACACCGTCGACTCGCACGAACACACGCTGCTGCGCGACGCCCTCGAAAAGCTGCGGCTGAACGACTCGTCCTTCTTCTTCGAGCCGGAAAGCTCCGCCGCTCTCGGCTTCGGCTTCCGTTGCGGCTTCCTCGGCCTCCTGCACATGGAAATCATTCAGGAACGGCTGGAGCGCGAGTTCGACCTCGACCTCATCACCACCGCTCCCGGTGTACGTTACAGAATTACGATGACCGAAGGCAGCGTACTGGAGGTGGACAACCCATCGCGCTGGCCCAATCCCACCGAAATCGAATCAGTAGAGGAACCTGTCATCACCGCATCCATTCTCACGAATGAGGAATATGTCGGCGGCATTCTCAAACTCGTCGAAGAAAAGCGCGGTCGCCAGAAAAATTTCGAGTACATCACGCCCACACGCGTAATGCTGACCTATGAGCTGCCGTTGAATGAGATCGTGCTCGACTTCTACGACCGGCTCAAGTCCATTTCGCGCGGCTACGCATCGCTCGATTACCACCTTTCGGGCACCTGGAACTCGCCCATGGTCAAGCTCGACATTCTGGTTTCGGGAGAACCCGTTGACGCACTCTCCATCATCGTCCACCGCGATTTTGCCTACGAGCGCGGACGCGCACTCGTCTCCAAAATGCGCGAGCTTATTCCCCGCCAGATGTTCGAGGTCGCCATCCAGGCTGCGATCGGCTCGAAGGTCATCGCGCGCGAAACCGTCTCCGCGCTCCGCAAGAACGTCCTCGCTAAGTGCTACGGCGGTGACATCTCCCGCAAGCGCAAGCTATTGGAGAAGCAGAAGGAAGGGAAGAAGCGCATGAAGCGCATTGGCAAAGTAGATATTCCGCAGGAAGCGTTTCTCGCCGTTCTCAAGATTGGCGAAGAAGCCAAATAGCCCCAACCAACTGAGATCATGTAAGCCGGTGCAGGGCGTCGTGCGCTGGCGATGGACTTGTGACTGTTACCGAGCATCGGCAGCCGGTCACGTAGTTCACGCAGCCCACAATCGGCACCGGCGGACAATGCTCCAGCGGGAAGTCCACCGAGCTCGCCAGCAGACACGTGATACAGGCACCCTCACAAGAGTTCTGTACTTTCACCCGCGCCCCAGAACCCCGCTGCTCTGACAATATTTTGCCGATGAGACGCTCCGTCTGGAACGCCGCCACCAGGCTGTGTACTGCCGCATCTTTTGACATCGGATGCACCCACGGCAACTGCCTGTTCACAAACCGCCCCAGCCGTCCCGTCGCGCCCACAAGGCATGCGAACCCCGCGGCAATCTGAATTTCATCTCGTTCCCGAGGCCGCAGGAAAGCCAGGCACGGCGGGTCCGTCTCCATCAGTTCGGCAACAAAATCGCTCTTTGGAACGGTCAACTGAGCCAACGGTCTCGCAGCTTTCCAAAACGCGACCGCCTCGGCGTATCGTCTTCGCCTTAAAAGGAGCGCGAGCTCCGGCCCGAATTCTTCATGCGGCAGCCACACGCGTACATTAGAAGCCGTTGGCCACCAGATAGTCCATTGTTAATTCAAACTCAGGTTCGTGGCTGCGTCGCACCGCCAGTTTCATCAGCACATCTGCCTCAATGTTTACCGGCGTATTCACCTTCAATACGTGCAGGTTGGTCGCGGCATAAGTGTGCGGAATCACCGCAATCGTCGCGTTCGTTCCGTCCCACTTCGCCACCGTCAGGCTGATGCCCTCAATGGCAATCGAGCCCTTCTCTACCACATAGGCACGAGAATTCTCTGGAACCTCCACTACCATGCGCCAATCCGTTCTGTCCCGCCCGACGTTAGGATCGACTGGCTCCAGGGCCACCAGCTTTCCAGTACCGTCCACATGTCCCTGAACAATGTGGCCGCCCAGCGGAGTGCCCGCTGGCGTCGGCAACTCCACGTTCACGACCGAACCCGGCGCCAGCCCCACCAGCGATGTGCGCGACACCGTCTCCGCGGCAAGATCGGCGTGGAAGCTTGCGTCCTCAATGTCGAGCGCCGTCAGGCAAACGCCGCTCACTGCAATGCTGTCGCCTGTCTTCAGCCTTCGCGCGAGCGTAGGAGCAGAAACGCAAATGCGAGCGGTCCCCTCACGCCTTTCAACAGAAACGACGGTTCCAGTTGTTTCAATAAGTCCGGTAAACATAGTTCCTAATCCTTCACCGCCGCCCAGGGATCTCGCAAATACGCCTCAAGCATCACATCCGCGCCAAAGTTGATCGTCCGCGTCCGCTGCGCCCGCAGCTCTAGCCGTCCATCGCCGCCAATCAGTGGCACCCCATCAATTCCCAGGAATATTGGTGCATAGAAGAGGCAAACCTTATCCACATACCCTTGCAGCGCGCTTGCGTTCAGGCGTGATCCGCCCTCGAGCATTGCCGAAGTAATATCCATCTCACCCAGCCGCTCCAGCACGCGCTTCGCCGGAACGTTCCTGCTACCCGGTTCAGGCTCCAATTGTTCAACACGCAGTCCACTGCGCTCCAAAGCCTCTCGCCGCTTCGCATCGGCATTCAAGCAGAACACCAGCACATCGCCATTCGCAGTCTTGGCCAGCTTTGAATCGATCGGCAGCCGCAAATCCGAGTCCAGCACAACCCGCAGCAATGGTCTTCGCCGCGGCAGACCACTGCGGTCTGTCAGCAGAGGATCATCTGCAAGCACGGTATTGATGCCAGTAATTATCGCGTCCGCCGCGTGGCGCATGCGCTGCACTTCTGCCTGAGACTCGGTTCCGGTCAGCATCACCGGTGCCCGCTCCGCCCGCGTGTCCGGCGCCGGAGCGATCCTTCCGTCCAGCGAAACGCCAGCCTTCAGCGTCACAAACGGCAGCCGCGTTTGAATATGCCGCGCGAACCCGTCATTCAGCTCACGAGCTTCTTCCATTAGCAGCCCAACCTCGACACCGATACCCGCCTGTCGCAGTCGTTCCATGCCGCGTCCATTCACTGCCGGATTCGGGTCCCCGGTAGCAACCACCGCTCGTCTAATGGCGGAATTGATCAGAGCATCCGCACACGGCCCAGTCCGCCCGGTGTGGCTGCACGGCTCCAGCGTGACGTAAGCCGTTGCCCCCTTCGCATTCGCCCCGGCTGCTCTCAGCGCGACAACCTCAGCATGGTCTCTCTCGTCGTAAACGTGAAAGCCTTCGTCGACAATCTTGCCGTCCTTCACCAGCACACATCCCACGGCCGGGTTTGGCGAGGCCAACCCTACAGATCGGCGCGCCAACTCCAGCGCACGACGCATCCATCGTTCATCTTCCGACTGTGCTTGCTCCAATGCTTTGCCTTTCGCTTACGCTTCAAGCAATGAATCTACGAATGCCTCGCTATCGAACGGCAGCAGGTCATCGATCTTCTCGCCGACTCCCACATAGCGCACCGGCAGCTTTAGCTCGCGCGCAATCGCAATGGCAATTCCGCCTTTTGCCGTGCCATCCAGCTTCGTGAGCACAATACCCGTCACGCCTGCCGATTCGGTAAACAGCCGGGCTTGCTGCAAGCCATTCTGGCCCGTCGTCGCATCCAGCACCAGCAGCACCTCATGCGGAGCGTCCGCAATAAATCGCTGCGTAATGCGGCGCATCTTGTCGAGCTCCGCCATAAGATTGTCTTTTGTGTGCAGGCGTCCAGCAGTGTCCACAAGCAGGTAATCCGTTCCGCGCGCCTTGGCGGCCTGCAACGCGTCAAACAGCACCGACGATGGATCGCTGCCCTGGCGCGATTTGATCAGCTCAACGCCGCTGCGCTGGCTCCAGACCTCAAGCTGCTCGATTGCAGCGGCACGGAAGGTGTCCGCCGCGCACAGCAGCACGGTTTTGTTGAGTGATCGGAAATGCGCCGCCAGCTTGCCGCTTGTGGTCGTCTTGCCCGTGCCGTTCACACCCACCATCAGGATGATCTCCGGTGCGGCTGTAACCTGCTTTGGAGCTCTCTGCTGCTCATCGAGAATCGCCTTCAGCTGTTCTTTCAAGAGCTGCTTCAGCTCCGCCCCGCTTTCAATGTCTTTGCGCCGGGCGCGCTCGCGCAAAGCGTCGAGAATTTCTGATGCGGTATTGACGCCAATATCGGAAGCGATCAGGCTCATTTCCAGATCTTCAAGAGCGCTCTCGTCAATCGTGCGTGTCAGCGACAGCACGCCCTCAATGCGATCTTCCAGACTCTCGCGCGTTCGCGAGACTGCCTGTTTCATTCGATCGAACAAGCCCTTCTTAGGCGGTTCCTCCGCCTCTTTCAGGCTGCCGAAGAGTGTCTGGATCATGTATGAAGCCCCTCTTATAGTGTACGAGGTCGGCGAGAATCGAGCGCGAAGGGCAAAGGGACATGCTACAGGCTCCGCGTCCAACGGAAGCGGCCATGCGGAGCGGTTGTCTGGACGGCCAGTCCCTACTCGTCGCGCCCGGGTCTGCCCATCAGGTCCTGCATCGCTTCGCTTGGGTGTTTTCCTTGGTACAGAATCGCATGCACTTGTTCGGCAATCGGCATCTCCACGTGGTGCCGAGCCGCGAGCTCCAACGCCGCTGAAGTGGATCGAACGCCTTCGGCAACTTTGCCGTGCAGCCCATTCAGCGCCTCTGAGAGGGATTTGCCCTTGCCCAGTTCTGTGCCGAGCCAACGATTCCTTGAAAGCGACCCCGTACAGGTCAGTACAAGATCCCCCAACCCGGAAAGTCCGGCCAGCGTTTCGCGCCGACCCCCACATGCAACGGCAAGCCGCGTCATCTCTGCGATGCCTCGCGTTACCAGCGCCGCCGTGCTGTTATGTCCAAGTTCCAGTCCGGAAACCGCCCCAGCCGCGACGGCGATCACATTCTTTAGCGCGCCTCCCAGCTCCACCCCGGTTACGTCCTCATTGGTATACAGCCGCAGCGTGGGTCCGGCAAACTCCTTTTGCATGTGCGAAGCAATTTGAATATCGCGGCATGCGATTGTCACCGCCGTCGGTGATCCGTTTGCGACCTCCTGGGCGAATGACGGCCCGCTCAGCACTGCAATTGGAAGCTCAAGCTCGTGTTCTGCAAGCACCGCCGCAATCGCCTCACTCATGCGGCATCCGCTCCCGTCTTCGATACCCTTTGTCGCGCTTACCAGCACCTGTCCCTCGCGCAAATGTGGGGCAAACGCCGCATAAGATTCACGCACATGGTGCGACGGCATTACGCTCAGCACAATCTCGGCATTCTTCAACGCCTCGCCCGGATAACCCGTTACCGCAACGGACGAGGGCAGCGGAAATCCGGGTAGAAACGCGGTGTTTTCGCGTTTCGTGCGAATCGCCTCCGCGAGCGCTCGGTCATGCGCCCACATCATTACGGAGTGGCCGCCCCGTTCCGCAAGGTTGATGGCAAGCGCCGTGCCCCATGCGCCTGCGCCCATAACGGCAATTTTGCTCATGCGTGTGTCGCCCTTGCTTTGCCGAACCGGTACTCGGTTCCGTTTATCAACCGCGCAATATTCTGGTGGTGTTTCGCAATCACGATTACCGGAACAATAAATATAACGGCTGTAAGCCACGGGCCATAGGGTTCATGTGGCAACAGCAGCGCGAAAGCCGGAAACACCACTGCGGCAAGAATAGACGCCAGCGAAACATATTTCGTGAGTGCAAATGTCACTACAAATACCACCAACCCCGCCACAGCCGCCAGTGGAGCGATCGCCAAAAAGACTCCTAACGCCGTAGCCACGCCCTTGCCGCCTTTGAAGCGCAGCCAGACGGTGTAAATATGACCCAGAATCACGCATAGCGCTGCCAGGGCGGTAGCGTTTTGGTGCGATATTGGCCCCAGAGCGATGCGGCTCGCGAACCATACCGCCACGAATCCCTTGCATGCGTCTAGAAAGAACGTAAGTGCGCCCAGCTTCTTCCCGCCAGACCGCACAACATTCGTCGCCCCAATGTTTCCGCTGCCTTTTGCGCGAATATCCTCCTTCAAAAATAAGCGGACCAGCACGAATCCGAAGGGAATCGAGCCGAGAAGATAAGCCGCCAGGCCAATAAGAAAGTAGGAAAACGCGGACATCGCGCCTTTGAGTGTAACAGTTGCCACCAGCAGCATTGTTTATTCTGGAGTGGCGTCATATGTCGAAATCTCTTTCCAAGTCGGTGATTTATGGCGAACGCGCGCTTATTGAATCCATCCGCCGCCGCGTCCAGTCATCCTCGTCCGCTCTGCGCCTCGGAATTGGCGACGATTGTGCGATCCTGCGGCCGGAGCCGGAAGAAGAAATTGTCGTCACCACCGACTTCTCGCTCGAAAGTGTGCACTTCCGCCGTGATTGGCACTCGCCTGAGTCTGTAGGACATCGCTGCCTCGCCCGTGGCCTCAGCGACCTTGCGGCTATGGGCGCGCGTCCGCTGGCTGCGTTTCTATCACTTGCCGTACCCAGTGAATTCGCCACCGTGAGTAAGGGAAAAAAATCCTGGATCGAGCGCTTCCTTGATGGTCTCTTCGCTCTTGCACGTCACTGCAAAGTCCCGCTCGCCGGCGGAGACTCCGCTCAATCTCCACAACTCGCCTGTTTCGATATTGTGCTGATCGGTGCGGTCCCGCAAAGCCGCGCCCTGTTGCGTTCCACCGCCAGGCCCGGAGATCTGATTTACGTCACCGGCGCCCTAGGCGGTGCTGCTGCCGAACTACTTGCCGTCGAGCGAGCTCCGCGCCGCTTTGCCAAACTCACGGCAGCCAGCGGCGATCACCCACATCTATTTCCCCAGCCGCGCCTCGCGGCTGCCGCAAAGCTGGCTGCCGCGAGACTGGCTCACTCTGCTATCGACATCAGCGACAGCCTCTCCACCGACCTGGCCCATATCTGTGATGAATCTCGCCTCGCGGCTGAACTCGACGCCGCATCCATCCCAATCCATCCGCTCGCTTCCAAAGCTGTGCGCACACGGCGCCCTCCATCTGCTCTCGATCTGGCCCTGCACGGCGGCGAAGATTACGAACTGCTTTTCACCGCATCGCCACGCGCGAAAATTCCGAAGAGAATCGCAGGCGTCCCCATTCATCGCATCGGACGAATGCTTCCGCGCCGTCCCGGCCAGCCACAAGTCACCCTGCGCGACCATGAAGGCAGCACCTCTACTCTCACTCCTCGCGGATGGGAGCACTTTCGCTCATGATGGCGCGCTTATTCCGAAAGCGGCATCGCCCTTAAGTTGATACTCTCAAGTCATGCACGCCCAAAAGACGCGCGCCCGCTTCGCCCCTTCCCCTACTGGCCTGCTTCACGTAGGCAACGCTCGCACCGCGCTCTACAACTGGCTCTTCGCACGTCACACAGGTGGGGATTTTCTGCTTCGCATTGAAGATACCGACCTCGACCGCAGCGAGGTGAAGCACGAATCGCAGCTTATGGAAGACCTGCGCTGGCTCGGCCTGGAGTGGGACGAAGGACCGGGCGTAGAAGGCCCCCATGCGCCCTACCGCCAGTCTGAGCGACTCGCAATTTATCGTCAGCACACTGACCGGCTCCTCAGCGAAAGCAAGGCCTATCGCTGCTTCTGTACCAATGAGGAGCTTGAAGCCGAGCGGGCCCGAGCATCCGCCGAGCAACGCCCGCAGGTCTATTCCGGACGCTGCCGCAATATCGATCCTCAGCGCTCCGCCGAACGCGCCGCTCTCGGTGAACCGTTCGCCGTGCGCCTTCGCATCCCCGATCAGCCCTTGCGTTTCCATGACCTCGTTCGCGGTGAAGTCGAGTTTGCCAGCGAAACCGTGAGTGACCCCATCCTCGTCCGCTCTTCCGGCGTGCCCGTTTACAACTACGTTGTCACGGTCGACGATGCGCTCATGGAGATCACGCACGTCATCCGCGGCGACGATCACCTCTCCAACACGCCGAAACAGGTGGCCATATACCAGGCTTTCGGGTGGAAGCTTCCCGAGTTCGCGCATCTATCAACAATTCTCGGTAGCGACCGCGAGCGTCTTTCCAAACGGCACGGAGCAACCTCCATCGCCAGCTTTCGCGAAATGGGAATTCTCCCTGAAGCGCTCGTTAACTACCTCGCGCTGCTCGGTTGGGGAGCCGAAGGTGGCATCCGCGAAATCTTCACACAAGAGGAGTTGACCCGCGAGTTCAAGCTGGAGCGCGTCACTGCTTCGCCCGCTGTCTTCGACTGGGCAAAGCTCCACTCGCTAAACCGCCACTACCTCAGGCTCGCCGAGCCTTCACGCCTCGCCGATCTCGCATGGTCCTATTTCTCGCAAGCGGGGCTCCTGCCATCGCGCGACCAGGCTCCGGAATCAATCTGCAGTTGGTTCGAGTCACTCATCGCACTTTTTCTACCCGCGCTCGACCAGCTCGATCAGCTTCCGTCAAAGGCAGCCTTTATTTTCGGCTTCGACCCAGCTGTGGTGCGTATTGAGCCGGAAAATGCGGCAGTGCTGGCAAACGAACTCTCCGTGAAAGTTCTAACTGCCTTTGCAGCGCGAGTTGCAAACGCCCCAAGCCCCATTACTCCCGAGCAATTCAAAAAGTGGATGGACGAAGTTAAGGCCGAGACTGGTGCGAAAGGCAAAGATCTCTTTCACCCTGTGCGCATTGCGCTCACCGGAGCCCACTCCGGACGTGAATTCGATAAGCTCGTTCCCATAATCGAGGCTGGCAGCGCACTCGATTTACCTATGCATGTTCCCAGCCTCCGCGAAAGGCTCACGCGGTTCCTCCACTCATAATGCCGGCCGCTGACCTTACCTTCCCCCACGACTGGACCGCGGAGATCCTCTCCGCGCGTCCCATGATCCTGCCTCGTCGCCAATTCATTTACCCGCATCACGCAGAGGAAATAGAGCGCGGAGCACTCGAAGTCATGGTCCGTCCTGCCGCTGCGGAGCAATTCCTCGGCACCTTTGCCCTCGGCTTCGCCGATCCCGCTGCTCCCACTGGCCTATGGAGCTGCCCTCACCCGCTGTGGCTCTGCGCTGTTTCCGGTGGATACGCCTACCTCGTCAACACCGCCGACCCGGACCAGTTCTCGCAAGTCGAATATCGTCCCGTGCTTCAAGTCCGCGCTCTGCGCGACCAGAACCTGCTCCTTTTTACGGGTCATTACGCGATCACCGCCTGGGGACCAGGCGGCAAAGCCTGGGAAACCGAGCGCCTCTCTTCTGAAGGCGTGCAAATCATCAACGTCGAAGGAAACGAGCTTCAGGGCGTTGGCTGGGACATACGCACTGATCAGGATGTCCCGTTTACAGTTGACCTCACAACCGGTGAACATCGGCGCGCAGATTAGTCACTTTGCCACGGCATAGAAGCTCAGCACGGAATCCCCCTGTTTCAATACGCGATATCGCTCCAGCACTCCGTAGCGCTCCGCCAGGTCCATCTTCTTCAGGTGCTCCGCAATCACAACCGCATCCAGCGTAAGTACCGCACGACACGCTCCGCCCAGCAGCCCCAGAGCTGATTCGTACTCCCCAGTCTCGCCATACGGCGGATCAAGAAACACAATGTCCACTGCGCGTTCCGCATCGGCCAGGCGCTTCAGCCCGGCGGCTACACTTCGCGCTTCCAGAGAATAGCCTCCGCAAATCCCAAGCGACGTCAGATTCGCGCGGATAGCCCGGAGGGCAGGCTCAGCGCTCTCTACAAAGATTGCCTCTCGTGCGCCCCGGCTCAACGCCTCAATGCCCGCAGCTCCAGATCCCGCATACAAATCCAGAAACGCTGCTCCTGTAATCCGCGGAGCCAACACGTTGAAGAGTGTCTCCCGCAGGCGATCGCTGGTCGGGCGCGTGTCCATTCCTTTTGGTGCCACGAGAGGACGCGAACGAAATGTTCCTGCAATTACGCGCATCGGCTCATCGTATCAACGAACGAATTCTGAGTGTCTGGCGAACCGTTGCTATTGTAGAAGGAGCAACAGAAGCTGAAATCCGTGCTGAAGTGGATCAGCGCCGACGACGATCTTGTAAAGGATAATAAGCCCATGCAACTTTCCAGAAGATCTATGATTGGCGGACTCGGCGCCGGTCTTGCGCAACTGCTTTTCGTGCGGCGCACCAATGCCGCGGGCATCCTCGATCCCCTTACTGGAGAGCCCGGACAGCTTGATCTCACGCTTGAAGCCTTTGCTCCCAACATTCTGCGCATAGCCATTGCGCCCGTGAACGCATGGAAGGGCGAGGAAGAGCTCGGCGTAGTCGCTCACCCACACGCGCACGAGTTGCTGGGAAAGCAGCATTCGCGGCAACCGGAGCTGTCATGGGGCAAATACCACATTGCTGTGCAGGAGAATCCGCTGCGTGTGACAGTCACGGCGCCTGAACGGAACTTCCGCCAGCAGATTCAATTCGACTCGGACAGCACAGCAGTACGTTTTGAAATCGGCGATGCGCCGATCTTTGGACTTGGCGAGGGCACGCCCACCTACGACCTGCGCGGGGCGAGATATGGTGCACGGAACGGAGAAGGAACGCCCCACCTCGATGTGGATGGCGCGAGGTTGCCGATTCCATGGCTGATCAGCGCGGGTGGGTGGGGACTGTTCATCGGACAGCCTTCTGGCTTCTTTGACCTCACCAGCACCACTGGCATTTTCAGGCCAGTGGAGGCAACGTCAAGACGAAATGTCTATCTGATTCTCGGTGAGACGCCCGCGGAAATTCTGCGCGGCTACGCCGAGCTCACTGGCTTTCCGCAACTGCCTCCCCTCTGGTCGTTGGGCTATCAGCAGTCGCATCGTACCCTTGCAAACAAGGACGAGATCATGAGCGAGGCGCAGACCTTTCGCGAAAAGAAGCTTCCCTGCGACACGCTCATCTACCTCGGAACAGGTTTTTGCCCTTCAGGTTGGAATACTGATCACGGCTCGTTCACTTTTAATGCGGATGTCTTCCCGGACCCGAAGACGATGATCGACCAGTTGCACGAAGAGCACTTCAAAGTGGTGTTCCACGTCGTGCCCCCGGGCGACTTTCATGGCACAATTCACGACACTGGCTTGACCGCAAAAACGCCGGGCGACGCCGTCGCCTATTGGCAACAACACATTCCCGTGGAAGAAGCCGGCGTGGATGGATGGTGGCCGGACGAAGGCGACGGGCTATCGGTATACGCTCGGCTTCAGCGCAACCAGCTCTATTGGGAGGGCCCGTTGAGCTTCCATCCGGACCGGCGTCCATTTGCGCTGCACCGCAATGGCTATGCGGGCTTGCAGCGCTATGGCTGGCTCTGGTCTGGCGACATCGAATCAAACTGGGCGGCACTCACCGCGCAGGTGCGCAACGGAATCAATGTCGGCCTGTGCGGAATTCCATATTGGGGAACGGATACCGGCGGATTTTCACCAACACTCGAGCTGACGCCCGAGTTGTACACGCGCTGGTTCCAGTTCAGTGCCTTCTGCCCCTTGTTTCGTTCTCACGGCAGAGCATGGAAGCTGCGGCTGCCATGGGGTTGGAACACAGGAAACCCAGGCCCCTTGGAAGGCGCCGAAAGACTCGGGGCGAACTGGCCGCCAGAGCACGAACTCCACGATCCCCGGGTGGAAGAGGTATGCCGTGAGTATCTCAACCTCCGCTATCGACTGCTTCCGTATCTATACTCTTCAGCGGCACAGGCGCACAGAACGGGGCTTCCGCTGATGCGGTCTCTATGGCTTTCGTATCCGGAAGACAAGCAAGCGCTGAAGCGGGAGGACGAATACCTCTTCGGGGACAGCTTCCTGGTGGCTCCCGTGCTGCACGCTGGTGCAGCCCAGCGAACGGTCTACTTGCCTGCAGGCCACTGGTGGGATTACTGGAGCGGCGAACAAATCGACGGTGGCAGCGAGTCCTCGCGGCCAGTCGACCTGAAGACGATGCCGCTGTATGTGAAGGCGGGCTCGGTCATCCCGTTCGGGCCGATAAAGCAATACACAACGCAGCCGACAGATGAGCTCCTGACACTTCGCGTCTATCCCGGAGCGGACGGCACCTTCGTCCTCTATGAAGATGACGGCGAAAGCTTTCGATACGAACAAGGAGAGTTCACACGGATCGTCTGCGACTGGAAAGACAGCGAAAGGAAGCTCACGCTGCGAGTCGACCCAAAGGGCAAATCCGCGAGTGGACGGAAGATGCAGGTGGAGATCGCAGGAGCTACCGGATCCAGGACCGTCACGCTTCGGAGCGCAGTGACCGAGGTCAGACTATGAACCTGCATGCGGGCCTCCTTTGTGCAGTGGCTTCGTCCTTTATCTCGCTGCCGGCAAGCGCACAGGCTGTGATTCCAGCGTTGCCCGCATCCTCGAACCAGCAAACAGTCGACATCACCGTTAAGTTGTCCCAGGCAAAAGCGCCCTTCCGTCCCATCTACAGCTGGTTTGGATACGACGAGGCGAATTACACCACCACTCCGCTGGGTCGGCACCTGTTTGGAGAGTTGGACGCATTGAGTCCCGTGCCAGTGCACATCCGCGTGCATCACCTGCTGACCTCCGGCAATGGCAAGCCAGAACTGAAGTTCAGCTCGACGAATGTTTACAGCGAAGACGCGCAGGGCCACCCCGTCTACAACTTCACCATTCTCGACAGCATCTTCGACGCATACAAGGCTGCGGGCAT
Organism: Acidobacteriaceae bacterium; assembly: GCA_035945555.1. Classification (GTDB taxonomy): domain Bacteria; phylum Acidobacteriota; class Terriglobia; order Terriglobales; family Acidobacteriaceae; genus Silvibacterium. The sequence continues at coordinate 3,783 of DASZAG010000105.1, read as the reverse complement.
TCAGCCTTTAGTAGAGCTGGGCTTTATGCCGAAAGATCTCGCGGCAAATCTGCCCAATCGCAAGCAGCCGTACGAAGTTCATTTCCCAGGAGACACCCTCAGCGGCGCGTCCAACAATCCGCCAAAGGACTACAAAAAATGGGGTGATCTAGCTCGCGCGGTCACCGCGCATCTGGTGCAGCGCTATGGACGCACGACCGTAAATAAGTGGTACTTCGAAGTGTGGAACGAGCCCGATATCGAATATTGGCATGGCTCGCGCGAGGACTACTTCAAGCTCTACGATTACGCGGTAGCCGGCGTCCGCGCGGCACTCCCCACGGCGAAAGTCGGTGGACCGGCCACAACTGGCCCGTCAGGCCGGCACGCTTACGATTACTTGCAGGCGTTCCTCAATCACGTAAAGAACGACCGCAGCGCTGCGACCGGCAATAAAGTGCCTCTCGACTTCATCTCCTTTCATGCGAAGGGGCACCCCACGTTTCAGGATGGCAAGGTGACGATGGGGCTCAGCAATGAGCTGAGCGATGTGGATCGCGGATTCACGCTCATCTCTCAATATCCCGATTTCCGGCATCTGCCTGTAATCCTGAGTGAGGCCGATCCCGAGGGTTGCGCCGCATGCTCCTCGCGGATGAATCCCGCCAACAACTACCGGAATGGGACGATGTATCCCGCCTACACAGCGACTGCGTTCAAGGGCATCCTGGATTTGGCCGCGGAGCACAACACAAACCTGATTGCGATGCTGAGCTGGTCGTTCGAGTTTGAAGGTAAGGACTACTTCGAAGGCTTCCGTTCGCTGTCCACCAACGGCATCGACAAACCAATTCTGAATCTCTTCCGCATGTTGGGAATGATGGGCGGCGAGCGCGTGACGGTGGCAAGCACCGGAAGCATTCCGCTCGCGACTGAAGTGAGCACGGGAGTGCGCGGCAATTGGGATACAGATGCACTCGCGACTGCCGCGGGACGAAGCGCCGCCGTGCTGCTGTGGAACTATCGCGACGCAGACCAAACCATCCCGGGCACTCCCGTTGCCATCACGGTTAAGGGAATACCCTCGGACGTAAAGCGGGTGCTGGTCGAAAACTACCGCATCGATCAGACACACAGCAACGCCTATACGGCATGGCAGAAGATGGGATCACCCCAGCAACCCACGGCCGAGCAGTATCTGAAGCTGCAGTCGAGTGAGGGTCTGCAACTACTGCACTCACCCAGGTGGGTCGATGTAGTGAATGGCGCGATCAAAGTGCCAACGGCGATGCCGCCCGAAAGCGCCTCTCTGCTGACCCTGCGCTGGTAATTCACAGCCTTGGACGAGCAAGGCGTATCCCAGCGCATCGCGACTTCTCGCTAGAGAGCCGTCACTTCGAAGGTGTATCCTTCCGAGCAACAGGCTTCTACAACCGATTGACCGGCGAGCCGCATAGCCAGGAAGGTAGTTGTGCGCATGATGAGACTGAGCAGAAGAGCGCTATTGTATTGGGCGGTAGGACTCACGCTGGGAGTTGTCGTCTGCGGACAGGCAACGGCGCAGGCGCCAGCGGATAACAACGGCATCGTAGGAACCTGGCAGGGAACGCTGCATGTGCCGCAGAAAGATCTCCGACTCGTGGCCAAAATTACGCAGCCCAGCGGCGGCGCGCTCAAGGTCGTCAACTACAGCATCGATCAGGGCGGACAGCCCCTTCCAGCATCTTCGGCCAGCTTCCAGAATGGTGAGCTGAAGTTCGCTATCGAATTTATCGGCGGCAGCTACGAAGGGAAAATGTCCCCAGACGGCAAGTCGATCACTGGAACCTGGACCCAGGGCGACCATCCGTTGGCTCTCGTCTTTGAGCGCGCCACACCAGAGACAGAATGGTCAATTCCCGCGCCTCCGCCGAAGATTCCTCCCATGCCCGCCGACGCGCACCCAACTTTTGAAGTGGCAACGATTAAGCCGACCAAGCCGGGCGAGCAGCGCACATATCTGATCTGGCGCGGGCAGGACATGCAGGTGGTGAATTTCTCACTCGCGGATTTAGTGAAATTCGCCTACGACATGCAGGACAAGCAGATTGTGAACGCGCCGGCCTGGATGCCCACCGACAAGTTCGACATCGACGCCAAGCCCGATACCCCCGGGCAGCCCAGTGGTCCGCAGTTGAAGGGAATGGTGCAAAAGCTCTTGGCGGATCGCTTTGCATTAAAGTTTCACAACGACCAGAAGGAACTGTCGGCGTACGTTCTCGTTGTGGGCAAAGATGGGCCAAAGATGAAGCAGAACACCAGCAATCCAAACGGGCTGCCCGGTCTGTTCTTCGGGCCCATCGGAACCCTGCACGTCATGAATGCGACCATGAAGAACTTCACTAACCTGATGCAATCAACCGTGCTGGATCGCCCCGTCGTGGACAAGACCGGGCTCACTGGTCGCTGGGACTTCACGCTTAAGTGGACACCGGACGAGTCGCAGTTTTCAGGGATGGGCATCAAGATTCCCCCGCCATCCGCTGACGACGCGAACGCGGCGCCGCCGCTGTTCACCGCAATCCAGGAACAACTTGACCTGAGGCTCGAGGCGCAGAAAACGCAGGTACCGGTGCTTGTGATCGATCACGTCGACCACCCATCGCCAAACTAAGCCGAGAGCAAGTCAGCACTCAGTTCGCGCAATCTGGCGGAATACATCACTCAGCGGAGTTCACCAGTGCGTCTATTCCTCGTAGCGATTGTGATGTTTGTTTTTAGTTCTAATTACAGTCAAGCCGTACAGAGCAACTCCATTCACACAGGGAGCGAAGCGTTCGAGGTCGCAACTATCAAACCCGTAGATTCCCATGGCCAGCACATGGTCGGAACCTCGGTCTATCCGGGTGGCGGAGTCCAGTTGCAGGGCATGTCGCTGAAAGATTTGATCTGCGCAGCTTTTAATCTGAGCTACTTGCAGTTGTCAGGTGGCGAGAACTGGATGGATTCGGAAAAGTATGACGTCGTTGCGAAGCCGCCGGACAGCATTGAGGCCATTCATCCCAATACCGGGCACGATTTGTTTCACATCGAGGACCCGCAGATCAGGCGGATGCTTCAAACTCTTCTCGTTGAAAGATTTCACCTCAAGTATCACTTAGAGGCGAAGACAGGCAAGGTGTTTTTGCTTGAGCGTGGTAAGGGACCCTTGCGGCTCAAGCAGGTAACTTCTTCGAATGATGGAACAGGCGGCATCGGCTTCGCGGGTACGTGGGTCATATCAAACATGACGATGCCTCAATTGGCCAAATTCGCAGGCAGCACGTTCTTGCACCGGCCGGTATTGGACAAGACTGGCTTGTCCGGCTCATATGATTTTCAATCAGAGCCGGAGTCCTGGGAAAGCTATTCAGCTGATACCTCCGGATCTTTCATCGACCTTATCCATGAAATTGGGTTGCGTTTAGAGCCAGGGCAGGGGAATGTCGAGATATTCGTGATCGACCACGCGGAGCAACCTTCGCCAAACTGAGAATATTGTTGGTTTGCACGACTCTTGGTTCGATTAGGCATTCAATCACGTCTAACACTCGAAGCGGATCGGGCATAGCAGAGAACTGAATACCGTCAACGATGAGAAGAGCGCGCGAATTTCGACTACGGCGATGGGTTTGCGGGTTCATGCTGCTCTTTGCCTCCACAAGCGCCTGGGCAACGGAGTACCACGGCCAGGTGTTCGTTCAGGGCGTGCCGGTCCCGGGAGCAACCGTAACCGTAACCCAGGACGGACAGAAATTTTCAACCGTAACAGATCAGCAGGGGCTG
>DASZAG010000104.1:0-7779 GCA_035945555.1 Acidobacteriaceae bacterium | reverse complement strand
GTGGCATCAAGCAGGCGAGCGCCGCGCTCCTGAAGCGTTGGCTCGGGGAAAGCAACGATCTGAGGCTGCACACCACGCTCAATGGCTTCTTTAACTGCAACTTTATGTTTATCGATTAAACATACTGATACTACAGTATGTTTGCGAAGCTCATTCTTGAGAATCCGCAGGGCTTCATCGAGATTGTTCACCACGAAGTCGCACACGCCAGCCCGCAGTGCCTGTTTGGCTCGCTCCGCATTCTCCTCAAGCCCCAGCGAAGCTGCCCCCGCAACGTTCGAAGCCACCGCCGCCGCGATGCCTTCTGCATCCAGTCCGGAATACAAAAGCAGCGTCCCGCCCAGCCCCTCAGCAGAATGAGCCAGCGCAGAATAGCAATCAAAGACCCGATCGATCGTCGGAAACCCCAACTTCGCTGCCCGGCTCGCAAGCATCCTCTTACTGTACTAGCACCCTTTAGCGGAGTAACGTAGCAGCTTCGGAGGTCGCCAATGAAAGTCGGCGTTCTAGGTTCCGGAATCGTGGCCCAAACACTCGCAGCCGGCTTCCTCAAGCATGGCCACAGCGCCATGCTCGGCACCCGCGACGCCGCAAAACTGGAGGAGTGGATCGCCGCGCACCCAAAGGCCCGCGTAGGCAGCTTCAGCGCGACTGCGGCCTTTGCCGAGTTGGTCGTCCTCGCCGTCAAGGGATCGGGCGCCATCGACGCCCTGCGCGCAGCCGGAATCGCAAACCTAGCCGGCAAGCCCGTCATTGACGCGACGAACCCCATCGCGGACGCCCCGCCCACAAGCGGGGTCCTCCACTTCTTCACCACCTATGACTCGTCTTTAATGGAGCAGTTGCAGCATGAATTCCCATCGGCTCACTTCGTTAAAGCCTTCAGCTCCGTCGGAAACGGCCAGTTCGTAAATCCACGCTTCAAGGTGGGACGGCCCACAATGTTCATCTGCGGTAACGATGATGCCGCGAAGAGAGTCGTGACCGCCATCCTCGACCAGTTCGGATGGGAAGCCTCCGACATGGGAAGAGCCGAAGCTGCGCGTGCGATTGAGCCCCTCTGCATGCTCTGGTGCATTCCTGGCTTCCTGCACAACGAGTGGACCCACGCCTTCAAACTACTTCGCGAATAGGCGGCTCACACGCTGGGCCGACCAGCCAGTCCCCGACCAACGGGAGGGCAATGTTGCTTACACCAGGATGGCGCGAAGCGCCGTATGCCCGTAGCGGCCAGCTACCAGGTGGAGTACATCTGGCCGTTCGATCCAACTTGTTGCGATCCACTGTGGACATCGTTGATGCCCGGTTCGCTCTGGTCAACGCTTTCCAGCGTATCGTCAGTCGAGGTGACCCACGAGTCATTGGTGTTCGTCATGGGATCCGTCGGAATGGACTTCAGATACCCCGCCTGTACCAGGTCATCCAGCGACTGTGGCGCCTTCTCCTTGTCCATCGTGTAGGAGTCAATCGCGTTCCGCATCACGTGCAGGTCCTGCTTCAGAACTGTTTCCTTAGCCGCCTTCATCGACGCAAGATAGCTGGGCACGGCGAGCGATGCCAGAATCGCGATAATCGCCATCACGATAATCAGCTCGATCAGCGTGAACCCACCCGCTCTCCTGTGAGAACGCGCCGCCAGTCGTCGTGAATGTTCCATCAACCTTTGCAAATCTACCAATCCTTATACTTGGTTCCGTTCAACGCCGTACCATCGGACTTCGAATACACATCGAAGACATTCTGGCCACCCCATGAATCGCTGTCCGGTTCATCCTGCATCGAGCGCAGCCCCCAATCCGTACTCTTCGTCATGGGATCCACCGGAATCTGCCGCAGAAACCGCACTTTCTTTCCGTGTATATCCACGCCTTTCACCAGCGTTTCCAAATCAGGCGGATATCCATTGCTGTCGAGCTTAATCTGGAAAGCCCCACGATCGGCGGCATCCTTGTAGGCATCGATCGCACTACGCATTTCCCAGAGATCGTAGTGCAGTTCGTGCTCCTTCTCGCGCTTTACCTGAAAGCGCGCCACCGGCACGGCCGCCGTGGCGATAATGGCCAAAATGGCCACCGTCACGATCAACTCCACCAGCGTCAGTCCGGCTTCGCGCTTATGTTGTAACTGCATTTTCATCTGCTACTGCTTTTGCTGCGTCAGGGTTGAACCTGCACGATCGCTCGAGAACCCGTCGCCTGCTCGGCCTGCTGCGCGCTGTCGCGCACCACGGGCCGCGTTACCACAATGGCCGCCGGTCCCTTGGCCTTCGCTTGGAACGTCAGCACGCACACTGTTCCCGAACCGTCCACTCCGCGTGATCCCGGAGGCCGCGACGCGGAAATCGACACATTGCCATTGCCGTCATCTCGATGCACCAAAGCCACTGCCTGACCGTCCTTGCCGAGGAAATTCGCGTTGTTTCGGTTGTCACCCAGGTCCACATTAATCAAACTCAGCTTGGTTTGGTCGTACTGCAACTGCATCGGCACCGAGAACACATCCTTGCCGCCTGCAAGATTCACCTGCACCTGGAATGTTGATCCAACCTTCTGCTGTTCCAACTCCGGGCTCAGTTGCAACTGCACCGGAGATTGCCCCGGCGCTTGCGCGGGAGCCTGCTGCTGCGTGGGGGCAGCTGCTGCCTGCGAGGACGCGGCTGCTGTCGCCGTTGCTGCTTGAGCCGGAGCCTGTGCCGCCGGTGCGCCAAGCATCGTCGGAGTCGTCGGCTGTGTCGCAGTGGGGGCTGCCGTATCGTAATTAATGTGCCGCAGCTCAATGTTATTAGTCGTGCCGGAATCCACTTCGCGCAGGTTCAGCGGATTTAGCATTTCCGCGCGCACCACATGCGGAATCAGAAGGAACACAATCTGGTCGTCCTGTACCGTCTTGTCGTTCGTGCCAAATATGTAGCGCAGCAGCGGAAGATTCGCCAATCCAGGCGTACCGCTTAGCGAATTGCTGGTCTGCTTTTGGAGAATCCCACCCAGAATATTCGCCTCACCCTCTTTTAGACGAATCGTCTGGTCAACCGTACGCTGCGTAATGATGGGCTCGTTGATGCCGCCCAGATTCTCTGTTCCGTTCGTGGATGAAACTTCAATCGTGAGCTTCAGCGACACGTCACGGTCATAATGCACCGTCGGCTTCACCTTGATGTTTACGCCCACATCAAGGTACGTGAACTGTGTGTTCACCAGCGAGCTCACAATCGCTGTGGCCGCTCCCGTCTGGTATGACCCGGTCGCGACTGGAATGCGCTCGCCAATCTTCAGCGATGCCTCTTGCCCGTCAGAAGCGCGGATGCGCGGATCCTGCAAAATCTTCGTCGAGGTGTTAGTGAGCAGCAGATTCGCCTGCGCCTGCCCAATCGTTACGGCAAAATTGGTGCCATTCAAATGAGCAAAGCTGTTCAGCGTCAGCCCATTGCTGCTGTTGGTGCCGTTCGAAGTCGAATTGTTCGTTGACGTTGTCGAAGATGTGGACGAGGTAGACGAGTTGTTCTGGTTGTTGAAGTTCGACGCCTGGAACCCGACGGTCGCGGTCTGAGGCAATTGCAGCCCAATGTTCCGCTCCCAGTTGCGGCTTACCTCAAGCACGGCTACATCCAACACAACTTCCGGCTTCGCCTTGTCCAGGTCATCAATAAGCTTCTGCGCCAGCAGCAGCTCATCCGGAGTCCCGCGCATGATAATCGCGTTCTGGCTTGCCACGCCATATATCTTTGCCGTTTGAAACATATTGCGCAGCGCCGTCTGAATGTCCGTGAAGTCGTTCGGCTGCGAAATATTGGTCAGGTAAAACGTCTGGACCGCTTGGTCTTCCAGCTCCATCCGCTTGGCGCGGTTGTTTTCTGCAACAAAAATCGTGTTCGATGTGATCGGCTGCCAGAACGTCCCCGAAACCACGCCGATAATCCGCAGAGCGTCGTACAGATCCGTGTTCGCCAAATCCACCTGAATCCGCTGCGAATGGTAATCAGGATCAAACAACACGTTGATCCCCGCCATCTTCCCTACCGTTTGGTAGATCACCTTGCTGTCTTCCACCGCGTGGATGGTCAACGGCTCATTCGACAGCGGCCGCAAATGCAGCGGCCCGCTTACATCCTTCAGCTGATTCTCAACCGTCGGCGACACCGGTTCACCCTCGCTCTCAGCAATGGGCTTGCTCTGCTTTGCCGCCTCCATCTGCCGCGTCGCGCGGATTTCCTGTTCGGCCAGTTCGTTACTGGGATCGATCTGCAAGGCTCGCAGAAACTCAGTAAGTGCGCCGGTTGTGTCGCCCTGGCTGCGAAGGGTCTCGCCGTGCTTTACGTGCAGAGCGGCAGCCGTAAAGCGCGTCCGCTCATAGGCTGTCTTGTAGCGCAAATCATCGGGTTTTTGCTGAAATGCCTGATAGTAGTCGTCATAAGCCGCCTCGACGTCATCCCGCGCCTCTGCCTGCTGCCCCTGCTTGTAGAGCTTTGACGCTGACGGGTGATGGGTGCGCGCGGATGCGGCAGGAGTGAAGCCGAAGAACGAAAGGCCTATCGCTGCGATTACTCCCAGGATCAATCCCGGACAGGATGCCCACTTCACGTTGCGATTCTTCATGAGACTCCGGCAGGCTAAGGTTGGAAACGTCGCGAAATGCGCGCCCAAGCCCCGGCTCTGGGCGCTCCAACGACAGTTAAGTATAGCAGCATCAATGCGCTGCTCTCCGTGGCTTTCGCTGCGTGCTAGCATGGTCTTTCGGATCTCCGCCTATGCCCAGGCACACTACCCATACCAATATTCAGGCCCCGCAAAAGAACAAGCCGCGCGACCCCGTCGCTTCCGGCGAGCGAGATGCCTCTGTGAACCGTGCTGCTGGACACAACTATTTCTTGCTCGACCGCTTTGAGGCCGGCGTCGCCCTGCGCGGCACCGAGGTCAAGTCCATCCGTGAGGGCAAGGCCAACCTCAAGGACGCGTACGGGATTGTGAAAGACGGCGAGGCTTTCCTGCTCAACGCCCACATTGGGCCTTATTCTCACGGCAACTCCAGCAATCACGACTCGCTGCGGACGAGAAAACTCCTTCTGCATCAGGAAGAAATCCGCAAGCTATCTCTACAGACGCAGATTAAAGGACATACGCTCATTCCCACCCGCCTCTACTTCCGCCGGGGTCGCGTCAAGTGCGAATTGGCCCTCGCCAAAGGTAAACAGGACTGGGATAAGCGAGAGACAGAACGCCGCCGAGAGGCAGATCGCGAAGCTCGCGCGGCCATTGTCCGCAACAAGCAGAAATACAGCGGATAGGCCGCAATCGCCGTACTGACACACCTCCCATCCTGGCGTTAGCATCGAAGCAGACGAACAAAGGAGAGGATTGCACCATGCGCCGAACTTTCCCCAAGACCGTCTCTAGAAGTCTCGCCCTCCTGCTCATTGCCGGCCCTCTCCTGGCCGCCTCGCCTGTGCGAGCCCAGCGCCATCAAGACCCCCTCACTGACCAGGAAGCCGACCAGGTTGCCGACCTCCGCGACCAGCCCAACGCGCGCCTCAAGCTCTACCAGAAATTCGTTCAACAACGCATCGACGCCATCAAAACCCTCGGCACTAACCCCGCCGGAGACGACCGCAAGGCCGACCTTCGCGCCAAGTACGAGGAGTTCACCCACATCTGCGATGAGTTGCAGGACAACCTCGATACCTTTGACGAGGCCCACGCCGACATCCGCAAATCACTAAAAGACCTGGTTCCCGCCACCACCAAATGGCTGGCCATACTCAACCAGGCCGCGGCCGACCGTGCGTACGATTTCGCCCGCAAAACCGCAGTGGACTGCGCCCAGAGCACCAGCGACGATGCCACCAAAACTTACGAGGCGCAGAAGAAATTTTTCGCAGAACACAAGAGCGACCGCAACAAGAACGGGAGCGGTCCAACCTGAGTCGCGCCACGATATTCTTTAGCTAATGGATCTGGTCAGATACCTGGAAGAGGAATATCGCGCGCTGCGGCCCCGCGCTCCCATGCCCCCAATCGACGCGCGCTTTCGCCGATTCACAAGTCTCAACACGACCATTCGCCTGCGCGACGGCTGTCTCAAGGTTCATCTCTCTGACATTCTTGAGGGCGCGCCCGAGCCCGTAATCCGCGCCATTTCGCACATCTTGCTCGCCAAGCTCTACCGCAAACCCATCGACGCGACCCACGCTGGCCGTTACCGCCGGTTCGCCACCAGCGAGGCCGTCGTTCGCCAAAGTGAGCGCATTCGCCAGACACGAGGCCGTAAGCGCATCTCCACCGCGCGCGGCGAACACTATGATCTCGACGAGATATTTGAATCGCTGAACCAGCGCTTTTTTCACGGACTCATGGGCCGTCCGCAGCTCACCTGGAGTGAACACAAAGCCAAGCGTTTACTCGGCCACTATGACGCCGCGCACAACACCATCATGGTCAGTCGCGTCTTCGACCGCCGCCAGACTCCACGCTTCGCCATCGAATACCTCATGTATCACGAGATGCTTCACCTCCGGCATCCCGTAAAGGCGAAAAATGGACGCCGATGCGTCCATTCCCGCGAATTTCAGGCCGAAGAGAAGCTCTTCCCCGAACTCGAACTGGCACAGAAGTACCTGAAAAACCTCTAGCCCAACCTGCCTCAGGTCCGTGGCGCCCCAACACTTGTCTCTCGACCAGCGGAAGCGGCCACGCGCAATGATTGGCCGGACGGCAGGTCCCGCTTCCGCGCCCACAAAATCAACCCCACGCCGGCAATCATCGACCCGATGCTCGCCACCTGCGCGTTGCTCATCCCGAAATACAGCCTCGGGTTAATGCGAATAAACTCCACCAGAAACCGTGCCAGCCCCGTCCAGATCAAGTACTCTCCCGTAAGCTGTCCCACCGGCTTCGGAGCCTCTGGCCGACTCCGCCGCCACAAGTACCACGCAATCAGCAGCGCCACAATCAGTTCATAGATCGGCGTCGGCTGCACCCTCACCCCCGGAGGCGTCGGAACCAACCCATGCGGAAAACTCATGCCCCACGGCAGCTTCGTCGCAATCCCATAATCGCCGTCACCCGAAGTCAGGCAGCCCAGTCGGCCAACCCCATAACCAATCGAGGCCGAAACCGTGCACAGGTCCAGCATCCGCAGCTTGCCGATTCCGTACGTCCGCCCCTGCCACAGCAGCGCGATAATGCCCAGCACAAGCCCGCCGAACCACGCAAACCCGGCCCGGCTGAAGATCTCCCCAAACGGATGCTGCATCAGTGCTACCGGATCCTGCAACACATGCCACAACTTTGCGCCAATCACTCCTGCCACAGTAGCAATGGCCACAATCCCGATCGCGTCGGCTTCAATCTGCCAGCGCTTGAAGTTAGCGTGCAATGCCCAGCACGCGCAAACGGCTGCAAGCCACAGCATGATTCCAAAAGTGCCGATGGAGAGACTGCCAATGTGAATGAAGGGATACATGGAAAAAGACTGCTTCCAGTATACGGTCAATGCCCTGTTTGAGTTGCTCTTACTCTGAGTTGACCGGGCGCGAAGCGCGTAAGCCTGGACGGCCAGTCCTCGATAAAATAGCTGCAGAGATGCCCGACTCCGCCAGCGCAACCCTCAGCCCTCCTGTTCCATCGCCCGGGCTCGCACCCGACCCGCTGCGTCGCGACCGCTCGCGCTCCGGCTGGCGCGCGCAGTTGCTTTCGCTGGTCCGCTATCTGGCGCAGAGCGAAGTGCATACCTACGCCTTCAGCGTTGCCGCCAACGCCATCCTTTCGCTCTTCCCTTTCATCGTGC
>DASZAG010000103.1:0-5803 GCA_035945555.1 Acidobacteriaceae bacterium | reverse complement strand
GGCGACTGTGATTGGGTCTGCGTCTGGCTTTGCTGCGATTGGTTTTGCTGCTGCGTGTGCGCGCTTTCGGGCACAGGAGCGTCGGGAAGAACGGCGGCGGCTACTGTGGCGGTTGGAGCACTACTAACTTGTGCCATGGCTGCAAACGGAAACGCTGATACGCAGTAGCAAACGAAGAACAATAGTGTAGGGCGAATCCAGCTCACGTGCTCGGCTCCAGTACCCGCTAGGTCATTGTATGCTGCGGAACCCGAAGGGGTTGCAACACGGCCTTTACCTTGTGGCCCGCAGCTGCGAAGGCGCCACTTCGCCAGGAAACTTTTCATCCGGCTTGTTGGCGATTGCTGTCTTCATAAAATCCATCCAGATCGGCAGCGCCACGCGTGCCCCTGTTTCCTTGTCGCCCAGCGATTGCCGGCTGTCGTATCCCGTCCACACACCGCATGTGACTGAAGGCGAAAAGCCGATGAACCACGCGTCAGTAAAGTCGCTGGTCGTGCCTGTCTTGCCGCCCATGGGATGATTCAGCGAAGCGGCCACCTGGCCGGTCCCGCCGCTCTGCGTCACGTCACGCAGCAGCACCATCATTTCGCGCGCTGTCTTCTGGCTGATCACTTCGCTCACCTGCGAATTGAACTCCTTCAGGGGCATGCCGTCGGCGGTCGTCACGCGGCGGATGAACTGCGGCGCTACACGAATACCGTCATTAGGAAACACCGAATACGCATCCACCTGCTGCTGGAGCGTGACTTCAACCGCGCCCAGGGCAATCGGCAAATATGGCGGGATGTTCGAGGTGATTCCAAAGTTGTGCGCGGTGGCGATGACCCTGCTTATGCCCACCTTCTGCGCCAGCAACACAGCCGGAACATTGCGCGAGTCAGCAAAAGCCTTCGCCAGCGTAATTCTGCCGAGAAAATTGTTTTCGTAATCGTGCGGACGCCAGTTCCCGAAGGACACCGGTTCGTCCATGATCGTGCTCTCCGGCGTTTCGCCCGCTTCCATCGCTGCGGTGTAGACGTAGGGCTTGAATGACGAGCCCGTCTGCCGCTCTGCTTGCGTGGCGCGGTCAAACTGGGAGAGGTTGAAGTCGCGGCCGCCCACCAGAGCCAGCACGTCTCCAGTGGAATTGTCGATGGCATACAGCGCACCCTCGGCCCCGCTGTCTTCTTCCAGCGTGGCGCGGAGCAGAGTGCCATCCTGCGCCGTGATATGGACGTAAACAATATCTCCCAGGTGCAGGAATTCGTCTGCTGTCTTAAACCCGGTCCAGGCCCAGTCCGCGGCCGTAAGCACAAGCTGCTTTTGCCCAATGCGCGCCGTCACCTGGTAGGGCAGCACGTTCGTCACCAGCGCGTGGACATAGGCGCCGGGGACAACAGGCAGCGTCCAGTCGGGATGCTTGAAGTTGTTCATATCGATGCCGCCGGCGACCACGTTCAACAGACCCCCGCGCCATCCCCGGCTCCGCCCATAAGCGGTCAGACCATCCTGAACGGCCTTGTTGGCCGCATCCTGAAAATCCAGATCGAGCGTGGTGTATACCTTCAACCCCGCTTCATGCACACGGTCCGATCCGAATTCCTGATCGAGCTCGCGACGCACTTCCTCCACAAACCACGGAGCAACGCTGTTCGGGGGCGCCTCAATGTGCAACCCCAGCGGAGCGGAGCGCGCTTCGGCAGCCTGCGCTGCGGTAACGTCGCCATCCTCGAGCATCGCGTCAATCACGAGGTTGCGACGGCGAAACGCCCGCTCCGGATTTGAAATCGGCGAATACTCATTCGGCCCTTTCGGAAGCGCGGCCAGCATCGCCGCCTCGGGCAAAGTGACATCGCTGGCGTGCTTTGAAAAGTAATACTCGGCTCCCGCCTCAAATCCATACACGCCCCGTCCCAGATAAATCTGATTTCCATACAGCGTGAAGATCTGCTGCTTGGTAAAGGCGTGCTCAATCTGGATGGAAAGAAAAATCTCCTGCAGCTTGCGGCTGAGGGTGCGCTCATCCGTTAGAAAGAGGTTGCGCGCCAGTTGCATCGTCAGCGTTGAGGCACCCTGCGCGCGGCCATGCGAGCGGAGATCGTGATACGCCGCTCCGGCCACACGGAATATGTTCACGCCCCAGTGGCTTTCGAAATTTTTGTCCTCAATGGAAATCACAGCGTCGCGCAGCAGCGGCGAAAACTGGTCGTAGGTAATGTCTGTGCGCCTTTGCAGCGCGAATGACCCAATCACGCGCCCATGAATGTCATATAGTTCAGTGGTCGCGATCGGCCTGTAGCTCTCCAGATCGCGGATCTGGGGCAGGTTCACCGAATAAACCAGCATCAGTCCGCAAAGTGAACCAAAGGCAATCGCCAGCAGCGCCAGGAATGCCAGCGCAACTCTTTCCGCGAACTTTTTGCGGCGCTTGCGCGGACGGAAAGACGACGAGGATGATGGGGATGCCGAGGCGGCTCGCGCGGCCCGTGGACGCGACACTGGCTTTTCAGGTTCCGGAGGAGCCCATGGGCCGCGCCGCTTCAAAATGCGTTCCTCTTAGGCGCTCTTCTGTTTCAGGACGTCAAGCGCCTTGTTGAGTTGGTCGTCGGGGTGCGGCGTTGGATGCACATAGTCTTGCTCTTCGGCGAGGAACTGGTCGATCGTTTCGTTCACCATAATATTCGGTGTCACCGCTTCATCCTGAATTTTGCTTCCGGAAGGCGTCTCATACTTCGCCACCGTGAGCAGTAGCGCGGCTCCGTCAGGAAGCGTAATGGTTCGTTGTTCCACTCCTTCGCCAAACGTGCGGCTGCCCACCAGGTCGCCCCGTTTGCGGTCGAGGATGGATGCCGCCGTGATCTCTGCCGCGCCTGCAGTACCGTTATTCACCAACACCACGAGAGGCGCCTTAGTGACGAAGTGTGCGGATTCCGCATTGAAGGTTTGTTTCGGCACTGTCTGCCCCTCAACTGAGCAGATCACGCCAGACTGAATAAACGCGTTCGCCAGCCGGATTCCCTGCGCCACATCACCCTCTGCGTCATCGCGCAAGTCGAGCAGAACCTTAACGTTGCCGTCCTTTGGCATCGCGCGCAGCCGGGAAATCACCTGGTCCACTCGTTCGCGATTCAAAACGCCCGGCTTCAGATAAAGAATGCTGGAGCCGTCATACTGCTGCACGGTCATCGGCGGATGCGTAATCAGCTGCCTCGTCAGCGTGACCTGTTCAGGCTCAGGCTTGCCGCCTGGACGGATCAGGCCAAAACTCACCGTCGTCCCAGGCTTGCCTTCGAGCAGCAGCCGGATCATGGCAAGAGACATCACCCGCGTCGTCTTGCCGCCGATCGATTCGATCATGTCGCCGTCATTTATATGTGAAACGCGATCTGCCGGACTTCCGGGCACAACCGAAACCACCGTTGCATAGCCATATCGCTTTGAGACATCGAGCCCGATTTGTGCCGTCCCCTCGTCCTGATGTTCCTTATAGGCCGCGAACTGTTCGGGCGTCATATAGCTCGAGTTCACATCAAGAGACTCAAGCAGCCCATGCAGCGCGCCTGCCGTAACGTCGCGCATGTTCGGTTCGGTCACGTAATCGCTCTGGATCTTGTGCAGAACCTCTTCATACACCCCCATCTGCTTGTAAGCGCCGTCCGATTGCGAATCGGCGGCAACGCCTCCGGAGATGAATGCGCCGACAAACACAACAACAATCAGGGCAACGGAGACGGCAAAGATGGCACGCTTAAAGGTTTTCGACATAAAGAAAGAGCCGGCCCCGAAGGGCCGCGACTGTACTGATCATACTCCACACAGCAAGGCGGCATATGACAGCCTTGATCCCGGCTGTCGCCTATCTCATGCGGCACAGTACAATTCAGGATGACGATGTGGTGCCGCCCGCCTTCCATCGGGCGCACGCAGAGAGCCGCAAAAGGCTCGGTCCATTGCGAAAGTGGCGGAATTGGCAGACGCACCAGACTTAGGATCTGGCGGGGCAACCCGTGGGGGTTCAAATCCCCCCTTTCGCACCATTCATTACAGCATTCTCAACGCCGAAGCCGTCTTCGGGGGTGCGCTTTTTCAACTTTTGTCTCATTTGAAAAGTGTTCATCACATCTGGCGCCTCCACCTTGTAAAGCACATTCTGAACCGGAAGTGTGTTTTCTGTTGGCCGCCATCTCTCTCCCCGTGAGGCGCGCCTCTACCCAGCCGGAAGAGGCTGAGAAGGGACGCTGCTAAGGCTTGACTTATGCGCTCTTAAAAGACCAAGGCGGACGTCTAAGTCGGTTTTTGACCGCGCCGGCTTTCTAGTCGCTATCTGCAACCAAGGCAGTCTTAGTGCTTCTTATACTAGATCGCCCGATCGGGTTCGCCTGCGCAGCATGGCTTATATCACAACTTGAAAAATATTTGTGGCAGTGTTGACTTTTTCTGGTTACTATAGTGCCTTCCCCCACCAATTGGGCCAAGGGAACGCTCAAAGTTGGTTCGCAGTGATCCAGTCGCACAATTGTGCGTCAACGCTGAGGCAAGCCATCATGAGTCGTATAAAGCGCATAGTTCCATCGGAGAACTTTGACCCTTACGCAGTCGACGACTGCCTCTTCAGAGACGTCGAAGACATCCGCCGTGGCGGGCGCCCCGCCAATCGGCGGGCGATGCTGGTCTCCTGCAGACGACAAGCGCTGAGAAAGACACCGGTTGTACTTCTATGGGTGCTGTCTTGCCTTGTGCGGGGTCAGTCTCGCAGGACACCCGGCTTCGGGCCTATTCATCGGATTCCTGTCAGCATGGCCGCTCTCAAGGTCCCGTCCAATGTCACGGCCTATTGCTCGATTCCAGGTGTGAAGTGCGATGGTTCAACAGATGATGTTCCGGCATTGACCGCGTACCTCGTGTCGATGCAGAAGGCCAATATAGGCGTGGTTCTCGAAGGAACGCCAGGGAAAACCAGCGTGTGGGCCTCACAGTTGAATTTGCCTAACAGCGGAGTTGCGGGACCTGATCAAGGGCTCTATACGCAGGCGCCGATCGTGATCGACGGCATGTGCCTATCTGCTGACCCTGCTCTTCACGATCCTCCCCCGACCGGGTGCTTTACGGTTAATATGACAGCAAACGTATCTCCAAAGGTCACCACATACGGCTCGGGAATACTCACGCTTACTCACACGGTGTTTGAAGACACCGGGACAGATTGCAACAACTACTGGTTCTACACGACGAACACGCGCCTCGATGTCAGCTACAACAACTTCGTTGGAGACGGTCCGGGTGGCAGTGCTTCCTGCTCAAAGATCTTCAGCCTGGGCGGAACAACCACCACCATCGGGAACGCAGCCAATGACGCGTTTCAGGGGTACGGGACGCTGTTCTTTCACAACACGTTTCACCGGATACAGCACTCCATCGACGCGCAGACTTACGCAAACGCCATTCAGGTCATCGCGAACATCTGGGCCGCGGACAATGGAAGTTCTACCCCGAATGACGCTTACAACAATGTAGCTGGATATGGTACTGGCGGACTCGATGATTCCGGCTGGTATATAGCCGGAAATCTTGTTGAGATGGTGAACATAGGCTACTTCTTTGAGGGAACAAACTGGGAGGATACGCTCGCTTTCGGCAACGACTTCTACGATTCGACACCAGGAGTATCAAAGGCTCTCTTTCACTTCGGAACTGGATCTGATACCGAAAACATTTCCTGTGGCAACACGTCAAATGGCCCCGGTGATCAATGTACAGATACGCATGCGGAATTTGTGAATGACCTTAGTCCCGGCTACACCTACTTAGGTGTGGGCACCAC
>DASZAG010000102.1:0-20460 GCA_035945555.1 Acidobacteriaceae bacterium | reverse complement strand
GGGATGTACTGACTTCAACTCCGGCGGCGATCTGAATTATGACGGACCCCCGTACCTTGCCGATTGGCCGAACGGATCGAGTAACTATCCTCAGCCGGTCCTGCTCGAGGCGCTCAACGGCAATGGAATCGGTCCGATGAGTTTCAGCGGTGCAAAGCGAAGCCTGCTGGCGGGTTATCCCTACATGCAGTTCAAAACTAATGTCTCCGAGACGAACTCTAGCTGCGATACGAGTACAGGAGCGGGATGCGTTGTGCCTCCTGGCGGCGCGGCCTTTTACCCGTTTTACACGCAGGTGGGTGGGAACGGCACTAGCCAGCCGTGCATGCTTTCTTTCGGCACCGACCTTCCCAACACGACCAATGATTTTGGAAAGGATGGGCAGTACGGTCCATTCACTGCAATCAACAACGGCGTTAACGGCAACGCTGGTCCGATCATGCGCAACCCGTGTACGCCATGAGTCATTCGGCCAAACGGCCCGGTGCCCCATCCAAGTGCCGGGTGCCGGGTGCCGGGTGCCGGGTGCCGGGTGCGGGTGCCCCAGGTCTCGATTTTGAGACCTGGGCTACCATCCACGAGCCAGTTGCCCGAATCGGAAGGCAGTGAGCAATGGGCACCCGGTGCTTTCTCTGATTTTATCGATGGATTCCAATGCTGCGACTCGCCCCCGAATGCTTCGAGCGACCTAAGTCGCGTTTCCGTTTTGCGCGTCTGGAAGTCGGACGAGGATGGCCGCGACTCTCCACTGGGCCGGATAAGTCCAATCTCATGTAAGAAGTACAATTTTTTAATTTCATAATTCCAACCGGCTTTTAAGCGAGCCGCGCCGTGGAACCCTGTCCCCTATACCCTATCCTTATGAAGACCTGGCAAAAAGTCGGCATCATCACTCTCATCTTCCTCGTCGCTTTAGGCATAAGGATCTACATCACCTACCGCGAACGGCATGAGCCTCTGCCCCAGCACCCGGCCGTGGCCGAGTACAAGCTGACCCAGGATGACACCGTTATCCCGCGCAAGATGTACATCGACAGCCTCGCTTCGGCGCGCGCCCTCGACGGCAAGACCGTCTGGGTGCAGTCCGGCTACTCACTCGACTACTACCCCTATGCCGACCATCAAGTCGAGTTCACCCATCCCGAGGGCGAGCTCCCCAGCGTCCAGGCGCTGCAGATCCAGGACATAACCACCGAAAAGGTCCCGGCGCACCTGGCCACCCGCGTGCCCCACGGCGACAAGCAGATCTTCGCCGTCTTCAAAATGCCCAATGACTCGAAGGAATACGCCACCGCCATTGGCTTCATTCAGGGGACAGACTCGACCTATTACTGCGACCAGATCTTCTACTATGACGATCCCCACCAGATGTACAACTACTGGGGGCCGAAGGTCTGGGCCGCAATCGACCAGCACCAACCCATCCTCGGAATGAATGAGCTGCAAACCGCCATGGCGCTGGGCATGATCCAGCAGTCGCAGTCTTCCGACATCGGCAACCGCACGGTGGATTACGACGCCGGAGGCAAGAAGTGGTCCGTGAGCTTCCGCAATGACAAGGCAACGGCCGTGAAACAGGACTAAAAAAACAGAGCGGATTGCTCTAAACTTTAGGCTATGCCGCTGGTATTCACGACCTCTTACATCGAAGATGCGCGGGCTATCTTCCGGCAATCCAAGAAGCTCGCAGATGGGGCCATTGCTCAGGTTGCGGATTCCGACCTTACTCGCACGCTCGACCCCGAGATGAACTCCATCGCCATCGTGATGAAGCACATGGCCGGCAACATGCTCTCGCGCTGGACCGACTTCCTCACCACGGACGGGGAAAAGCCCACGCGCCATCGCGACAGCGAGTTTGAGGACCCTCCCGCCAGCCGTGCCGAGCTGCTGGCCATGTGGGAGCGCGGATGGGCGGCGCTATTCGGTGCGCTCGATCCGCTGACCGACGCAGACCTGGGGCGCACCATAACGATTCGCGGCGAGGCGCACTCCGTCATGCAGGCGATTAATCGTCAGGTGGCCCATTACAGCTATCATGTCGGGCAGATCGTAATGCTCGCCAAGCACTTCCAGTCTTCGAACTGGAAGAGCCTGAGTGTTCCGCGAAACAAGTCGGAGGAGTTTAACCGCAGGGTGCTGGCTGGAGAGGCAAGCCAGCGGTAGTGGGTCGTATGGATGTAGCAGTAACAGGGAAGCGGCAGGTTCTATCGGACATCGTTCTGGGCACGGGATTCAGCCTCACCGGAGCGGGCACCATAGCGGTCGGCGTATTGCTCCCGGTGATCTCGGCCAAATGGGGATTTACCGACGACGTCTCAGGGCGGCTCTTCTTCCTGCAGTTTCTCGGCTCCTGCCTGGGAGCCATTTTCTCCGGCAAGGACCGCGTGCGTTCAATGGCCGCGGGTTACGCGCTTCTGGTGATTGCCTCCATCGCGTTGGCTTTCGCGGGTCGCGCCACGCTCTTCCCCGTGTTCTTCGTCTTCGGATTAGGGCTTGGTCTCGCAATGACCTCGACGAATCTGCTTGTCTCCGACCGCCACGAGCACGACCGAGCGGCGAAACTGGAGCGGTTCAACTTCGCGTGGTCATTTGGAGCCATGGTCACCCCGCTTCTGCTGGTTCCGTTCTTGAATGGAGCAAGCCTGCGACTGCTCTATTTCATCTTTGCCGGCCTCTTTCTGCTGCTTTTTTCGTGGGTGATGCTGCGCGAGCGCGGTCAGGGCGGATCGGTCGCCCGGGCCGTGGTCCTGCCGAAACAGACGCTCGCGACCGTAATGTCGCTGGTTCCACTGCTGGTGTTGTCAGTCTGTGCAATCGGCGTGGAAACGGCTTTGAGCGGATGGCTCACTACCTACTCGCATCGGGCAGCGCCACTGGAGTTCGGTGGAGGAGCGGTGGCAACAGCGCTTTTCATGTTCGGAATCGTGTTCAGCCGTTTCGCTGCTTCAACACGGCTGCTCGGAAAGGTCGGCCGCCAGCGCACACTGCGCTCCGTTCTATGGGGTGCGGCGGCGGCAGTAGGGCTGCTGATCGTGGAGCACCATCCGCTCTCGATTGACTTGGCAGCGATGCTGGCCGGAATGAGCGTCGGGCCGCAGTTCCCACTGCTTCTGTCGTATCTATTGGAGCGCTCGCCGCGCGGCTGGATCTTCGCGGTATCAGGTCTGGGGTCGGTCATCTTCCCTTGGGCTACCGGCATGCTCTCCGCGCACTATGGATCGTTACGCTATGGACTGCTCGCGCCCTGTGGAGCGGCCCTTCTAATGCTGCTGGTGAGTGTCATAAAGTTGGAGCAGCCTAGAAAGACGGAGATTCCAAGTCCTGCCTGACTCGAAGGCCAACGTTTGTCTAAAGGCTACTCCCTAAACAAGCATGTTGACAGAGCGCGCTGGCAGGAGATTTAATTCTCCCACCGGGGCGGCTCTGATCTTCAAGTCCTAGACAATCGTTTCACCATCATTCCGCCTGGAGCCAAATAGCGAGCCGCGAGGATATGCGGCCACTTTCAGAAATATCTTTGGAGGCAATGTGGTGCAAAGAGGCTTAGTCGCAGTAGTGTTGGCGGCAGCAATCGGTGTAGCAGGATGCGGCAGCGGCGGCGGAGGGTCTTCGACAACGCCACCCCCTCCACCGACAGCGGCGACTCCTTCCTTCTCACCCGCGGCTGGAACGTTTACGGCAGCGCAGAAGGTGACACTCTCCGATTCGACTACCGGAGCGACCATCTACTACACGACAGACGGCTCGACGCCAACAGCATCCTCGGCCGCTTATTCGGCCGCGATCGCAGTTACAGCCACGGCAACCATCAAAGCGATAGCAGTGGCAACCGGCTACTCGAACAGCGCCGTCGCAAGCGGGACATTCACGATCAGTCTCCCAGTAGCGGCGGCGCCCACGTTCTCGCCCGCCCCCGGCTCGTATACCTCAGCACAGAGCGTCACACTGGCAGACTCAACGAACGGGGCGGCGATCTACTACACGACAGACGGATCTACGCCGACGACATCTTCGGCTGCCTACTCCGCGCCGATTGCGGTTTCATCCAGCACCACGATTCAGGCAATTGCCGTGGCCGCAGGCTATACGAACAGCACAGTGGCCACAGGGACGTACACTTTCCCCGGCTCGGCAACTCCGGTATCCGTCGTGTTGAGCACGCATGATCGTACCGAGCTGATGTCCGCGCAGCCGGACCTGAACTTCTCGACCAACACAGCCGAAGCGGGCTCCAACACAATTGTGGTGGATGCGACGCAGCAATATCAAACAGTCGAGGGATTTGGCGCGGCTTTCACAGATTCAGCCGCATATCTGCTGGAAGACGTTGCGCAGCCGTCAGAGCTCACCAGCACCCTGAGCGATCTGTTTACGCGCAACGGAGCGGGCATCGGCTTGAGCTTCATGAGGAACCCGATGGGAGCGTCGGACATTGCGCGAACTATCTACTCGTTTGACGACCGGCCGTCGGGCTCGAGTGATCCTGCATTAAATGGCTTCTCAATCCAGCACGATCAGTCATACATATTGCCGTTGATCGTCGCCGCAAAGCAGTTGAATCCGCAGATGAAGATCATGGCCAATCCATGGAGCCCGCCCGCATGGATGAAGAGCACAAGTACGATGAACGGCGGCAGTCTGCTCGCTTCTGATTACACCGCTTTCGCCAACTACTTTGTGAAGTACCTCCAGGCATACCGGGCGGCGGGAGTACCGATCGACTACATCTCCCTGCAGAATGAGCCGCTCAACAACACGACCGCATATCCGAGCATGTCAATGGACGCGGCTACGCAAGTGACGGTTCTCCGCGATTACGTGCTGCCCGCGCTTACTTCGGCAGGACTCTCAACAAAGGTGCTGGTGTACGACCACAATTGGGACACGCCGTCGTACCCCGAAACAGTCCTGAGCGATCCGACAATCCTGGCCTCCAGCCAGGTCGCTGGAATCGCATGGCACGGGTACGCTGGCGCGCCCGGTGCGCAGCAGCTCGTACAAAATGAATATCCGACGAAGGGCACTTGGATGACGGAGCACTCCGGCGGAACATGGATCAGCGACCAATTCACTTCGGACTTTCTGGAAATAACACAGGTAATGCGCAACGCGGCAAAGGCATATGTGAAGTGGAGCCTTGCGCTCGACCAGAACCTCGGGCCGAACCTTACGCAGGAAGGCCTGGGCGGCGGCTGCAATACCTGCACGCCAATCGTCACTGTAAATAACACGACCGGCGCGGTTACAAAGGATATCGAGTATTACACGCTGGGACACTACAGCAAATATGTCCTGCCCGGTGCGGTGAGAATCTATTCGAGCAATACGCCGGCAATCGCCACAGTGGCGTTCCTGAACCCCGACGGTTCCACAGCGCTCGTTGCCTTCAACAATTCGACCGCGAGCCAGACCTTTCAGGTGCAATCGGGGAACCAGGCTTTCACCTATACGCTTCCGGCACTGGCTGCGGCTACATTTATATGGAACGGGGCGCAAAGCGGTGCGGTTCCGGCGACGGCTGCAGCGGCGCAGATTCAGGGGTCGAGTTACAGCAGCGAGAGCGGACTTGAGACTGAGACCACGGGCGATGCCACTGGCGAGTACGACTTGGGATACATTTCGCCGAACTCATACACCGTATACAAGAATGTGGATTTTGGCACAGGAGCGTCGCAGGTGAGTGTGCGCGAGGCGAGCGCTGGTGCTGGCGGGACATTGGAGTTTCACCTGGACAGCGCGAGCGGGCCGATTGTCTCGACAGTTACGCTCCCGGTAACCGGGGGCTGGCAGAGCTGGCAAACGGTGTCCGGGACGGTCTCTGGAGCAACCGGCGTGCACGACCTGTACGCCGTCTTTAAGGGATCAAGCAACGGGATCGCAAACCTGAACTGGTTTCAATTTCAATGAGTTGCGATGTAAGACAATCGTTTAGACAGATAGACAATGACGCTGTCGGACAGCGATTGGAGGATTCGGTCGCGATTCTAGTTCCGATTGAGTTTGCGAAAGGCTCGATTGTCTGGCGCATGGACTGCAAAAACCCTTGACAGTAGATATTGCGGCGTGATGTACTCCTGACTGCGCATTAACTAGGTAGATGATTTAGTTCTACTTAGACAAACGATTTTCTAGTTCAAGGAACCGAATGCGCGTCGGCGGTACTGATCGCTGAAGTTCAGGTGGAGATATAGCCCGTTGGACCGAAGAGGGACATCCGGGACGTTTAAACATCTGTGGGACAAGCAACTTTTTGGAGGCAATGTATGAAGCAATGGACGAGATGGATTCTGCCCCTTCTTCTGATTTGTGGAACAGGGGCACTCTATGCACAGAGCACGAATTCCGGTGACATTCGTGGAACTGTGACAGACACTTCCGGCGCCGTAGTTCCGGATACAACGGTAACGGTCAGGAACGTCAGCACCGGAGTTAGCGGAACCTACACCACAAACAGCGCTGGAGTCTTCGACACGTCGTCAATCGTGGCCGGCAGCTATGAAGTCACGTTTACCCGCCAGGGCTTCGACACCTTGGTGCGCGGCCCCATCACGGTGGAAGTTGGCTTCACGACGTTGAATGCTGAGTTGAAGGTAGGCGCGGTGAGCCAGAAAGTTGTGGTGACCACCAACGTGCCGCTCCTCCAGACCGAATCGGGCGCTCAGACAGCCACATTGAATGCGAAGTCGATGGCGCAGTTGCCGCAGACCGGCGCTCCAACCTGGGAAAATTTTGTGATCCTGCTGCCGGGCGCGACGGGTTGCACCGGCAACGATTGCAGCCAGGGCACTAACAATCCGGGCCAGGTGGCTTCCATTAACGGCAATCTGCCCTACAACAACATCCTTGCGGATGGCGCCTCCACAACGCTCTCCCACAGCCAGAACGCGAACCCGGCAATCTTCGAAACGGTTGACGAGTTGCAGGTAAGCACATCGTCGTTTTCTGCGCAGTATGGAATTGGCGGAATCATCTTCAACCAGATCAGCAAGGGCGGCACGAACCACTTCCATGGTTCGGGTTATGACTATCTCCAGAACGACAAGATGAATGCGAATAATTATGGATTTGTGAGCCAACCGACCGTGCCGTACGAGCGTTACAACGATTTCGGCTTCTCAGTTGGCGGTCCGATCAAGAAGGACAAAATCTTCTTCTTCTTCGATTATGACCAGATTGTTGACCACGGTTCGGCCAACAATAACACAAACGACATTCCCACCGTGGCAGTTATGGGCGGTGACTTCACCGGCGAGCTGCCCATCTATGATCCGACGACGCAGACCATTGCGTACGATTCCGGCGGTAATCCGTACCCGGTGCGCCAATCGTTCCAGCAGGAGTACGGTTCAAATGCGATTCCGGCGGCGATGATTGACGCCGTCTCTCAGAAATTCGAGCAGTGGTATCCTACGCCGTCCAACCATATCGCAGGCGGCAAGTTTGTTAACGGCAGCATTGGCGCCGACGGCCAGGAAAAGCAGAACTTCTACAGCTCACTGCCGCAATCTACCCCGTACCGTAAGTACTTCGGCCGCCTGGACTACCAGATCACCAGCAATAACCGCCTTTCGATGTCGGACACGCAGAGCGATACGCCGGTCCAGTATCCGAGCTCGTTTACCGCATGTCCTATTGGCTGCCAGTCCGGCGACGTTGACAACAACAATGCCCAGGTGACCGACGTTTGGAATATCAGCCCGACAACTATCAACGAAGCACGCATGGGCTACACCTGGCAGGGCAACTTCTTCGCCGATCTTTCTTTGGGCAAGGGTTATCCATCGCAGCTCGGGTGGCAGTTCGCCAAGGCGGACACAATTCCGTCGGTCCAGTTCACTCGCAATTATCCTTACGCGTGGATTGGCCCCAGCAGCAACGCGGTTTACAAGGAACATGTATATGATCCCTCGGACGTTGTGACGATGATCCGGGGCCGGCACATCCTGCATTTCGGTGGCGAGCTGCTTGCGTACCAGGACAACTCGACGGCATGGGGTAACACCAATGCTGGAACCATGCAGTTTTCTGGAGCCTACACCGAGCAGTGGTCGGTTGACCCGAAAACGGGGGTCGCATCGCCGAATACCAGCACCGGCTTGGAGTACGCTGACTTTCTGCTCGGGTTGTCGAACAACTGGAGCGCGGCCGTTTCTCCGGAATACGGCGCCCGCTTGAAGAGCCCGCAGGTGTTTGTCCAGGATGACTGGAAGTTGAGCCCCACCCTGACTGTGAACCTCGGCTTACGTTATCAGATGACCCACGGCTGGAGCGAGACTCACGGGAACGAGGCAATCTGGGATCCGACCATCACCAACTCAGCCACGGGCTCGGGCGGCGCGTACTGGTACGGTACTACTCATGCCAACGGGCGCGACTCGCTGTTCGCCAATACCTACAACACCTGGCTTCCGCGCGTGGGCTTCTCCTGGCTTGCCCGACCCAACACTACGCTTCGTGGTGGGGTCGGTCTCTATGCATATAACTGGAGTCTCGATAACTACGGTAGCGGCATGGGCTCGGAGACGAGCAACTCCGGAAACGATGCCGACCAGACCAATGGCATAACCCCGGTCGTCAAGTTTGGTGGCAACGGCGATGTCTACGGAACCGGCAACGCACTGCCATATGTGGCGGCCTCAACATCCCCGACCGCGTACAACGGTCAGGGCGCAAACTTCAACCTCTACCACACTCCGGTGCCGAAGATCTGGCAATGGAACCTCGAGATGCAGCGTGAACTGAGCACGAATATGGTCGCCAACCTCTCCTATGTTGGCAGCCATGGCTATAACCTGCGGTACAACACCGATCTGAACGCAATACCGGTGGACCATATAGGTCCAAACGACAGCCCAACTTATCGCCCGTATCCCGAGTTTCAAGGGATTTCGGGAAGTTCCGATAATGGCATCTCAAACTACAACTCGCTGCAAGTGTCGGTCAATAAGCGGCTATCTTCCGGCTTGAGCTTTACGGCGAACTACGTCTGGTCGCACTTCCTGGACGATCAGGACTCGTCCGGCTGGGGCAGCCGCAGCGGTCCGACAGACTACCAGATCGCCAACAACCCAAGCGCCAACTATAGCAACTCCAACTTCGATGTGCGCAACGCTCTCAAGGGTTATGTTGTCTATGACCTGCCGTTTGGAAAAGGAAGAGCTTACCTGAACAGCAACGTCTTGGTCGATGAGGCGTTGGGTGGTTGGCAGGTTTCCGGAACAACTCTATTGACGTCCGGACAGCCGTTCAGCGTGTTCTCAACCCAGGCCAACTATCAGCAGGCCGGATCGATGATGCCAGACTGGAATCCGGGCGTAAGCTGGAAGCCCAAGCACCGCGCCACGCGCTGCGAGGCGGGGTCGGCTGCGACAATTGTCACGACAACCGGCACCTATAACACAGGGTGCATCAACGAATGGTACGATCCCGCAGCATTCCTTGAGCCTGCAGCTGGGGCCTTCGGTAATGTGAGAAGGAACAGCCTATACGGACCCGGTGTTGCGCAGTTCAATATGTCCGCCGGCAAAACCTTCAGAGTGTGGGAAGGGGTCAGCTTCCAGTTCCGTGCGGACGCTACCAACGTGTTCAACCATGCCAGCTTCTCGCAGCCAACTGGAACTCTTCAGGGGGCGACCGGCGCAGGACAGCCATACACTTGGCTCCAAACAATCCAAACGTCGAGTGGGCCTCTCCAAGTTCCCACTAACCAAATCAACGGGACAAGCGTTGGTGGAAGAACGATGCAGCTGGAAGGCCGCGTTACCTTCTAACCATTGGACCAACTACTCCTGCAGGGACGGCGAACAATCGCCGTCCCTGTCTTTTAGTATGTGAAGTAACGTCATGAGACCCAATCTTCAGGTGCTGGCGGCCCTATCGGCATTACTGCTGGGAGCGACGCTGGCATTTCCTCAGTCCGTTTCTGTCCAAAACAAGCAGCAGGACTACTCAACGCACATCCAGAAAGCGCAGGATTACTTGCGCCAGAAGAGGACGGATTTGGCAATTCCGGAACTCGAAGCCGCGGTGCGCGCGAATCCCGCAAGTGTAGACGCGCAGGGAAACCTCGGGGTGTTGCTGTTCTTCAGGGGAAAGTATTCTGATGCCATCCCCCATTTGCGCGCCGCGGTTCAGCAGCGCCCTAACCTGAGCAAGATTCAGGGACTGCTTGGGATTTCCGAATCGCGCACCGGAGACACCGCCGGCGCACGGAAGGATCTGGAAGCGGCCTTTCCCGGCATTCCCGACAAGAATTTCAAAGTCGAAGCGGGACTGGAGTTGGTGGGAGTGGACACGCAGTCAGGCGATCTTCTCGCCGCGGCCCCGGTAGTTGGCGAATTGCAAAAACTCGCGCCGGACAATGCTGAAGTAATGTATGCCGCCTACCGCACCTACGCCGAGCTCGAGTCGCAGGCTATGATGTCGCTTTCTCTGGCCGGATCAGATTCCGCGCAAATGCACGAAATGCTGGCCCACGAAGAGATCAAGCGGGGAGATACGAACGCGGCTGTAGCAGATTTTCGCAAAGCAATTGCAATCGATCCGAACTTGCCCGGCGTCCATTTTGATTTGGCGGAGCTGCTGAAGACATCGCAGAATCCACAGGTGAAGAAGGAAGCAGAGCAGGAGTATCGAACCGACCTGGCGCAGAATCCGCTGGACGCACGCGCGGAGCGGCGACTGGGCGAGATTGATGAAGGCTTCGGGCTATCGAAGCAGGCATTGGCGGAGTATGAGGCGGCGGTAAAGATGCAGCCGGACGATCCGGATGCGAACCTTGATCTGGCAAAGATGATGATCCAGATGGGACAGCGCGAGAAGGCACTCCCTCTGCTGGAAAAATCAGAGCAGGAAGACCCGACGATTGCGCTGACGCACCTGCGACTATCACAACTCTATCGGCGCAAGGGAATGCTCAAGGAGTCCGACCGCGAGGTAGCCCTCTACAAGCGGTACACCGATCTAAAGACGAAACTGAACGCCAGCTACAAGCAGCTCCAGGTCCAACCGAACGACATTCACCCGGATGACGATAACGCCGCGACAAGTCGCCCGAAATGAGGGCCGGTGGCGTGTTGGGTCGATTGGTCATGGCTGGTACTTCCGCATGGCTGCTTGCAGCCGCGCTGGCAGGCGCGCAATCATCGCCACATCAATCAGCGGCAACGCAGCAGTTGCGGGACGCCATCGGCCTTGCACAGAGCGGCAATGAGACCGAAGCACTTAGTCGAGTAAATGCGCTGCTCGCCGCCCATCCCAACTTTGCCGCAGCGCTCAAGTTTCAAGGCGAGCTGCTGGAAGACATGGGGAAGGAACCGGACGCGGGCGCCGCATACGAGCACGCGTTACGCCTCGCTCCAAACGATTCTGAGCTCCTGCTGAAGGTCGGCATCTACCGCCTCGTATCCGGCAAATACTCCGAAGCGGTTTCACTGCTGCGACGACGTGTGACTCTGGTTCCGCATGATCGTGATGGGTTGTACTATCTCGCGCAGGCCTATCACTTTGCAGGCCAGACAAGCCTGGCCGTAAAGACCATTGCCGAATGCGTGCGTGTAGATCCAACAAACGCCTCCGCGCTGCAGAAGTATGGCGAACTGCTCTCAAGTTCCGGTGACAACGAGGATGCGCTCCAATGGCTTCTGAAGGCGCAAAAGGCCGACCCAACGCTGCCGCGACTCGACTTCGATCTCGGCGTGGCCAGCTACTACAACATGGATTTTTCCAGCACGCTGAAGTATTCGGCGGAAGCAGTGCGAAAGCAGCCCGACGATCTTCAGTCGCTCGCCCTTCTTGCGGATGCTCAAGCCAGGTTGTCGCAATGGAAGGATGCGGAAGACACCTACGGCCGGATTCTGGCGATCAAGCCCGACGATGAGGCGTCACTGTTAGGTGTTGGCCACTGCGGCGTGGAATTGAAACAGTATCAGCAGGCGGTCGACGCCCTAAAGGCGGTTTTGCAGACTGACCCAACTCAAATTCTGGCGCACTTCTATTTGTCGCGCGCCTATGCGGGTCTCGGCATGAATGCTCAGGCTCAGCAGGAAGCGGACCTCCACACCCGCATGCTGGCACAGCTTTCGGGTGGGCCTGCCAACGAAGATAGGGAGCGCGAGAAAGCGGTATGGGCACAAGCGCGACAGCTCCTTATGGATCATCACGAGCAGGAGGCTCTGCGTGTATTCGCAAACAGCATGGCTGGGCCATCCGCCACACCGGGAACCCCATATGTGCTGGTCGGCGCGCTCTATATGTCGATGGGAGACTCATCGGGTGCAGCGCGCAATCTAAAGCGCGCGCTCAGTGTTGAGCCATTAGTTCACGAAGCGCATACGTATCTCGGCATGCTGGCGTTGCAGCAAGGAGATTTACAAACGGCCGAACACGAATTCAACGCCGAACTTGCGCTGCATCCAAACGATCGCGCCGCCATCGCCCAAATAGGAGCTGTGCGCTACAAGCAGGGCAAGTGGGCCGAGGCAGCTGACAAGCTGACGCAATCCGAGACGTCAGACCCCGCGCTGCTCTACATGCTCTGCGACTCCGATTTCAGGTTAGGGAAAACGCATGACGCCGAGGTTGCCGCCGAGGATCTCACTGCGTTCGGCCGCAGCGATCCCGCCGTTATGGACGGTCTTGTGAAGCTTCTAAACAGCTACGGAGATAGCGGCTTAGCCCAGCAGTTGGCGGGCGAAAAGAAATGATCTGTGGTCAGCGCGGGCTTTCCGTTACCGTAAGAATTTGATCAGCCTTCACATTCGTTAGCACTTGGTCGATCCCACTAGGCCAGCGCAGTTCTAAGCGCTCAATCACCGTGTCCTCTCCCAAACCAAAGTGAACCCGCTTATCGCTTGAGGAGTTATAGCCCACGGCAGTTGTCGCTTCGTTGTATTGCGCGCCATGCGCTGTCGTAATTTTGATCTTCGTCCCGAGCCCGTCGCGGTTGGACCTAACGCCAACCAGCTTGAGTGTGATCCAGTGGTTATGGTTCGGTGATCGGTTCATCAGCAACTCGGGCGGCCCATTAATCACGCTGACAACGGCATCGATTTTGCCATCGTTATTGAAATCGCCAAATGCCACACCACGATGCGGCGCCGCGAGCGGAAGCCCCGCGCTCGAATCCGTGAAGACCAGGCCGCCTTCATTTCGGAAAACCTTGTCAGGGAGCGCGAAGGGGCGGTGTGCAATCTCCATTGAATTATCAAGAATTTCCGATCCGGCGATAAACAGGTCCTTCTTCCCGTCGTTATCGAAGTCATAGATCCCCACGCCCCATGCGGTCAAACGGCTGGTGAGGGTAGTCAAGCCCGAGCTTCCGGTTGCGTCTTCAAACTGGCCGCCGCCCACGTTGTGGTACAGCGGAAAAGCGTCTCCGAACATCGCAGTCTGGAAAATATCAGGCTTGCCATCATTGTCGACATCGCGGAAATCCACGCCCATTCCGGCGACAGTTTTCCCGCTGTCGGTATAGGCCACGCCTGCCTGTACGGCGACATCGGTGAAGGTTCCGTCACCGTTGTTGTGGAGCAGAAAGTTGGGAAATGTATCGTTGGAAACAAAAATATCAGTGTTGCCATCGCCATCGTAGTCGGCGAACGCCAAGCCCATGCCTTTGCCAATGTATTGGGAAATGTGCGACTGCTTTGAGACATCGGTGAACGTCCCGTCGCCGTTGTTGCGGTAAAGGATATTCGGAGTTCCCTGAAAGTCGTTCGGAGAGCAGTAGCTCGCTATGCCGCCAACATGGCAGAGAAGCGCCGTTTTCAAGTTGTAATTGAGGTAGTTGACTACGAATAGATCGAGCCGGCCATCGTGGTTGTAGTCGAACCAGCCAGCTGCCACCGACCACGGCTTACCCAAGCCAGGAATCACTCCCGATACGCCAGCCTTTGCCGTGACGTCAGTAAACGTCCCGTCCCCATTGTTATGGAAGAGCTGGTTCCGGTTTACTCCGGCGACATAAAGATCGACGTAGCCGTCGTTGTCGTAATCTCCGGCTGCCACTCCCATCGAGTAGCCAATTCCTTCCAGGCCAGCCTGTTTTGTCACGTCGGTGAAAGTGCCGTCGCCGTTGTTGCGGAAGAGCCGGTTATAGTATTGTGGCCCAGTCTTTTCCAGGGAGGGAACGGCTGCGCCATTTGTGAAAAAGATATCTGGCAGACCGTCCTTGTTGTAGTCAAACACGGCGACGCCACCCAGCATCGTCTCAATCGAATATCTCTGCGGGCTCACGCTGTTTCTGAGCGTAAAGTTGATCTTCGATTTTTGGATGACATTATCGAACTCTATCGCTGGCTTTCCGGCAATTGCCCCCCGTTGCCTCTGGGCAAATGCCGCTTGCGCCAGGAGCAGGATGCATAGAAAAGAGTAAGAAATATGCCTTTTCATTCGGAGGCGGAAGCAGGGGAAATGGGGAAATCCTCTGAAGATTGTAATGATTGTGCGGACGCCGGCTCAAGCAGATTGGATTTGGAAATCCCATGTAAAATCAACGCTGTGGTGCACTGCAATTGGTAAAGGCAGGTAAGACGCATCAATGTCCGCTCCTAAAAATGGTAAACGCGGTGGAGATGCCGTAGAGCACGATGCCCATCGGCCGGTGAGCTTGAAGCAGCTCGCTGCGCATCTGGGTTTGAATCCCGCAACTGTTTCGGTTGTGCTGAACGATGTGCCCGGCAGAACTATCCCGCAAGTTACAAGAGACCGCATCAAAGCTGCCGCGCGGGAGATGAATTATCAGCCGAATCTGCTGGCCCGCTCGCTGCGCAATCGCCGCACGCTTACCATCGGAATTCTCGTGCCGGAGCTTGGCGACGGCTACCACACGCAGGTCATGAGCGGTATCGGCGATCAACTCATCAGCGCCGGATACTTCTATTTCACTGCCCATCACAGGCATCGGAAGAGCCTCATTGAGGAGTACACCCGGCTGCTGGTCGGGCGCGGCGCGCAAGGCATAATCGCGGTGGACACCCTGATGGAGCATTCGGTTCCCGTGCCGGTGGTAGCGGTGGCAGGACATCGAAGAGTGAAGGGCATTACCAACGTCGTTCTGGACCATGGTCGCGCCGCCGAGCTGGCACTGAACCATTTGCATTCCCTGGGACATAGGAACATCGCGTTCATGCGTGGCCAACCCTTTAGTTCTGACTCAGAAGACCGATGGAATGCCTTGGTTGTCGTCGCGCGCAAGTTGGGGCTCACTATTGATCCCGAACTTGTCGTTGAGTTGGACCGCGATATGTCTTCGCCTGAACTGGGTTATCCGGTCGTGCAGCAATTGCTCGGCACGGGGAAAGCATTCACCGCGCTCGTCGCGTTCAACGATATTTCCGCAATAGGCGCGATTCGCGCCTTGCAGGATGCAAATTTGCGCGTTCCCTCGGAAGTCTCGGTCATCGGCTTTGACGACATCAGCGCGGCTGCTTATACGTTGCCGCGGCTCACCACAATCAATCAGCCGCTTGCGGAGATCGGCCGGGTGGCGACCCAGAGTTTACTCAACCGAATCCACAACACAACGATTTCCGGCGACGAGATTACCGTGGAGCCGCGACTCGTAGTGCGCGAGTCAACCGGCCCGGTAAGAAAGTAGCGAAGCCTATCGGCGCCGACCAGCGCCCAGTGCTCAGCTCCAGACAGCCGTAAATGCTGAGTTTGCCGGGATGGCCAACTCAAGGCCGTTCCCCTCGAAGCTGACTGAAAGCGTCCGATCCTGCCCCTTGTTGCCGATCACGAGAACATAACTGCCATCGGGGTTGCGGAACGCGACATGTTCCATGCCAGGCAACTGGCCCTCAGACGCAATGACACGCGCACCCCTCCGCACCATTTTTGAATAATGCGAGAAGGCCCAATACTGGCCGCTCCGCGTAATCTCATGTGTCTTTGAGTTGCGCGTTACCACGCCTCCACACTTGAAGGGACCAATGTTCGGATCGCCATTCTCATCGAGCAGCAGATTCCAGGAGACGACGCAGCGTGCCCAGTTGCGTAGCACTTGTGCGAAGGTGCACGACCAATCTGCCCAATCGGTAGCGTACGTGGGGCTGCTGATGTCTGGCCCGCCTTCGGTCCAGTAAGCATTTTTGTTCGGAAAGGCGTTGTGGACGCGGGTCATAGACGAAGGGTCACCCATGTACCCGTGCCAGGCCACTCCATCCACAAAATTGCGGACACCCGGATCATTCAGTTCATCCAGTGCGCGTCCCCACAGGTCATAGTTGTGGTCGAGTATCCAGATCTTTGTGTCGATTGAGGCGTCGCGGAACGCCGGCCCGAGGAATTCCTTGATAAAGCCGGTCTCGTATTCCTGCCCCCAGAGAGCCGCCGGCATTCTTCCGTCCTGGTCAGTATCAACTTCATTCTGCGAAGTGACCGCACTCACCTTAACGCCCTCTTGCCGATAAGCCTCGATGAATTTGACGAAGTATTCCGCGTAGGCAGCGAAGTATTTCTTGCGCATCGAGCCGCCAAGCATGGAGCCGCCCGCCTTCATCCATCCCGGAGGGCTCCAGGGAGCGGAGAAATAGAACATCTCAGGATTCACTTGCTGTGCGGCGCGAAGCGTCGGAAGTATGTAGGCTTGGTCGTGAGCAATGCTGAAGCCGGCAAGTTGCGGATCGGGCTTCTTGCTTTCGTCAAAGCTGTAGACGTTTCGTGAATAGTCGCTTGCGCCGATCGAAGTGCGCCCCATCGAAAGCCTCAAGCCGTCAGCGCCGAACAGATCGTTTAGCAATGAAGCCCGGCTCGCAGAGTCCATCTGGCTGAATAGGTAGCAGGAGGAATCCGTAAACGCGCCTCCAAAACCGAGAATGCTCTGGAACTGCTTCGCAGGGTCGATCGTGATGTCCGCGGAACTGGACGTGGAGCGCCAGGGCGCAACAGTGATCGGGTGGAGCTTTTGCTCCGAGGTGGTCACCCACGCCTTCGGCGCGGAAGCCGAATGCGAATTCTGGGCTCGCAGAAGCCTGCTTTTTGCAGGGAGAAGCGAAGCGGCCGCAACGGCGGCTGCACGAGTAAGAAAGTCGCGGCGGCTATTCAAAAGTACTCTCCCAAGCTTTGGCGCAAGTCGGTTCGAATCGCTTGGACAAACGATTTGTCTGTAAATATACAGCACCAGATTGCCAACTGGCGAGGGGGATTTTTCCAGGCCAGAAGACGATTTAAATGGGGTAACCAAAGGCGGTCTAAGCGCGGGGCCCGGCAGGTTGACAGCTATCGTTTGAGGGGGTGTAATCGCAGGGAATGACTTTCAGCACTCGCTTTCAAACAAGCGATTGTCTAAGTTGGGATTCGAACGCCGGCACCTCCCGTTCGGACGAGGAGTAAACATGCTGCAAAAAGTGGCCACAGGCACGCTGCTAGCCCTGGCAGTCGCAATTTCACTTCCGCTGAATGCACAAAAACGTGGAGCCGTTTCCGTCTGGCTGACTACGCCGGATCGCGCCGCCCTGCTTGCCCGCCAAAACTCCACTTTGCAATTCGAAAAGACCGCAGCAACCGGGCTGCCCGTTGTTGAAGTCAACGACAAGCTCAAGTACCAATCCATGGATGGCTTTGGTTTTGCGCTTACCGGCGGCAGCGCGCAGCTCATGATGAAAATGGACGCTGCACAACGGGAGTCGCTGCTGCAGGAGCTTTTCGGAACCGCAGCCGGCGATATCGGTGTGAGCTACATACGCGTGAGCATCGGATCATCGGACATGAACGACCATGCGTTCACCTACGACGACATGCCCGCCGGCAAAACGGATGCGGACCTCAAGCATTTTAGCCTGGGGCCGGACGCGACGACGGTGGTTCCTGTACTCAAGGAGATTTTGGCGATCAACCCACGGCTCAAAATCCTGGGTTCGCCGTGGTCTGCTCCCGCCTGGATGAAGAGCAATGACGACTTGAAGGGCGGTAGTCTCAAACCCGGGTATTACGCAACCTACGCGCATTATCTGGCGACGTACATCGAACAGATGAAGCAGCATGGCATCACGATTGACGCGATCACTCCGCAAAATGAGCCGCTGAATCCCAACAACCTCCCGAGCTTGGTGATGCAGGCGAAGCAGGAAGCACAGTTCATCAGCCAGGCTCTCGGTCCGGCGTTCCGGTCCGCGGGAATCAAAACAAAAATCATCGTTTATGACCACAACTGCGATCGCCCGGATTATCCGATGACAATCCTCGCCGATCCCGCCGCAGCGCAGTACGTCGATGGCTCCGGTTTCCACCTGTATGGCGGCGAGATCACCGCCATGACCAGGGTGCACGATGCTTATCCGCACAAAAATCTGTATTTCACCGAACAGATGACCGTGGACCAACCTGGTGATCCCAAACTCGACATCGCCGAGCCTGTAGCAAGACTGATCGTTGGAGCGCCGCGCAACTGGAGCCGCAATGTACTGCTATGGAATCTCGCGGCTGACCCTCACTTCGAACCGCACACCAACAATGGCGGGTGCCCGGTCTGCGAGGGCGCGATCACGCTGGACGGCAACAAAGTGACCCGCAATGTGGCCTACTACACGGTTGCGCATGCCTCGAAGTTCGTGCGGCCGGGTTCGATTCGAATCGCGTCAACCGAAGCGAGCGGATTGTCGGACGTGGCCTTTCGCACCCCAGACGGGCACACAGCATTGATTGTGGCGAACCCCGGCAAAGAGAACGTCAAGTTTGCGATTCACTATCGAAACAAAAATGCCTTAACTGAACTGGGTGCAGGCGCGGTTGCAACGTATGTGTGGAAATAGTGAAAGGTCAGGTCTGATGCGGCGCTACAGAACCACCTTCAGCCGTCTGCCCGGGTTGGCTCTCGCAATCCTGGTTTGCAGCGCCATTACAAGCGCAGCGCAATCGCAGCCCGATTTCGGCCCGAATGTGACCGTCTTCAGTCCCTCAACGCCACAAGCGAAGATTCAGAAGCAGATCGACGCCGTGTATCGAGTGCAGCAGCACAACGAATTCGGCGCGCAGCGCAACGCTTTTCTGTTTCTGCCGGGAACCTACCACGTAGATGTTCCCGTGGGCTTTTACACAGAAGTTGCCGGTCTCGGCGCGTCGCCTGATGACGTTCACATCATTGGAAATGTTCACTCCGATGCGGCTTCTCGCAACGACAATGCCACCACAACTTTCTGGCGCGCGGCTGAGGGCTTTTCGGTTACGCCAACGGGCGGAACCATGCAATGGGCGGTTTCCCAGGCGGTTCCGTTCCGCCGGATGCACATTCGCGGAAATATGGTTCTAAACCAGAAGAATGGATGGGCAAGCGGTGGCTGGATGTCAGACGATCTCGTCGATGGCAAAGTTGATTCCGGGTCGCAGCAACAGTGGATCTCGCGCAATTGCGAATGGCACAGTTGGACCGGTTCGAACTGGAACATGGTGTTTGTCGGAGTCGTAAACCCTCCCGCGGGCGACTGGCCGCAACCACCATATACAAACGTCGCCAAAACGCCGGTAGTGCGGGAAGCGCCATTTCTGCAGGTAGACAGCGCGGGCCACTTTAGCGTTCGCGTTCCAGCGCTCCGCAAAAACAGCGTTGGAATCACGTGGCACGATGGCACAACGCCCGGCAGATCGATCCCGATCGATCAGTTCTATTTCGCAAAGCCAGATCATGACACCGCCGCGACCATCAACGCGCAATTGGCCGCCGGCAAGAACCTGATTCTTACACCGGGAATCTACCAACTTTCACAACCCATTCAAGTGACTCGCCCCAATACCGTCGTTCTAGGTCTGGGCTTCGCCACGTTGAAGCCGGTGAACGGTACCGCTGCAATGACAACGGCAGACGCCGACGGCATCATCATTTCCGGACTGCTCTTTGACGCTGGCCAGAAGGAATCGCCCGTGCTGCTGCAGGTAGGACCGAAGGGAAGCAGCGCCAACCACGGCACTGACCCCATTTCACTGCACGATGTTTTCTTCCGCGTAGGCGGAGCGGGTGTTGGTCGCACGCGAGTGAACCTTGAGGTGAACAGCAACAATACGATCATTGACCACACGTGGATATGGCGTGCTGACCATGGCCGCGGAGTGGGCTGGAACCTCAACACCAGCGCAAACGGCTTAGTGGTGAATGGCAACAACGTAACGGCCTACGGACTGTTCGTGGAGCATCACCAACAATTCCAGGTCTTGTGGAATGGTAACAACGGACGGACATACTTCTATCAGTCTGAAATTCCATACGACCCACCCAACCAGGCGAGTTACACCAGCGCCCCCGGGGTAAAAGGCTGGGCTTCCTATGAGGTCGCCAATCGAGTCACAAAGCACGAAGCATGGGGGCTTGGGATTTACAGCGTGTTTATCTACCCCGATGTCGAGCTGTCGCGGGCCATCGAAGTCCCAGACCGCCCAGGAGTGAGATTCCATCACATGATCACAGTAGCGCTCGGCAATCACGGAGCGATTCTGAATGTCATCAATAACAAGGGCGGTTCCACG
>DASZAG010000101.1:0-1552 GCA_035945555.1 Acidobacteriaceae bacterium | reverse complement strand
AGTGGTGCAGCAGACCTCCGCTGTCATCCTCGCCGCGTTGGAACCGTCTCGCACCGAGACGATGGCCGATGCAGAACTGGCACAGGTGGCGTGACCGAACCCCGTCCCTTCCTTGGGCGGGCGAAGCCAGTGTGTCCGCTTACTGCCCCATGTGTTCCCAACCGCTCGAAAGGAGCAAAACCATGTCTACCGTTGATACCACCGCCACTGAGTACCGCAATCTGCCTCTCGCCTTGCTCACTGAATCCACCACCAACCCGCGCCAGCGATTCGATGAGAACAGCTTGAAGGAATTGGCTGAAAGCGTTCGCACGCACGGCATCCTCTCGCCACTGCTGGTACGACCCAAGAACGAACGCAGCTTCGAGATTGTCTTCGGCGCACGGCGTTACCGCGCCGCGCAGATGGCCGAGGCCGCGACTGCTCCCGTCCGCATCAAGAACATGACCGATGCCGAAGTTTTGGAGGCGCAGTTGATTGAAAACCTCCAACGCGAATCGGTACACCCGATGGAAGAGGCGCAGGGCTTCCGCGCTCTGCTCAATCTGGACGAACCGAAGTACAGCATCGAACAGATCGCGGCCAAGACGGGCAAATCGCCGGCCTATGTCGCGCAGCGGTTGAAACTGACCGACCTGATTGAGGTTGTAATCGACGCCTTCTACCGGGACGAAATCGGAGTCGGACACGCGCTCCTACTGGCGAAACTGCCAGCCGACAAGCAAGAAGCAGCATTGACCGCCTGCTTTCAGGAGGAGTGGAGCGCCAGCCGCGATCGCAAGGCGAAGCGCCTCCTTCTCCCCGTCCGCAATCTGCATTCGTGGATTGAGCAGAACATCTTGCTCGTCCTCAAAGACGCGCCATTCGACAAGCGGGACGCTCATCTTGTGGCCATCGCGGGAAGCTGCATGGACTGCCCCAACCGGACGGGGCATAACAAGCTGCTGTTTGCCGACCTCGGCAAGCAGGATGCTTGCACCGACCCAAGCTGCTATCAGGCGAAGGTTGAGGCGCATGTTGCCAAGACCCTTGCGGACAAACCCAAGCTCGTGCAAATCAGCACGGCGTACACTAAGCCGCAGGAGGGCAGCACCGCTCTCCCGCGCGGCAAGTATGTTGCCATCCGTGAAGAGAAACCGAAGGACAAGGACGAGGCGCAACGGCCGGAGTACAAGACCTGCCGCTACATCACCGAGGCCATCGTTGCCGAAGGCGAAGGGAAGGGCACGACCCACAAGGTCTGCGCCAATCCTGATTGCCTCATCCACCACCCGAAGAAGCAGCCGATGAAGGCGGACGCTTCCTTCAAAGCCGAGAGGGAGAAAGAGCGCCGCGAGGCCGCGATTGCCAATACCACCGGCATCCGCGTACTCGCTGCCATCACCGCCGCCGTCCCGGTGCGGCTGATGAGGCGCGACCTGCTGTTTGTGGTCGAGCGGCTGGCTGGGTTGGTGGACGAGCCGCGTCTTGAAATCATCGCTCGTCAGCACGGCATCAAGAAGGCGAAGGACAGCGACTCCATCGGGAAGCTGTTTGTTGCCTATCTCCGCCG
>DASZAG010000100.1:0-6379 GCA_035945555.1 Acidobacteriaceae bacterium | reverse complement strand
CGCACAGCCGCAAAAGGAAGTTTGGGTTATCGCCGGGGACGGCGGATTCCAGATGACCGCGCCTGAGCTTTCCACCATTGCGCAGGAGAACCTCGACATCAACATCGCGATTGTGAACAACGGCTTTCTGGGAATGGTGCGTCAATGGCAGGAGTTTTTCTACGACAAAAACTATGAGTCGTCGCCGATCCTCAGCCCCGACTTTGTGAAGTTGGCCGAGGCGCACGGCATTCCCGGCGCAACCGTGCGGACGAGGGCCGAGGTGCTGCCAGCCGTGCAGGCGGCGCGCGAGCGGAAGGGGCCGTTCCTTATCAATTTCCTCGTCGAGAAGGAAGACTCTGTTTACCCGATGATTCCGGCGGGCAAGGCGCTGCACGAAATGATCCGGCGCCCGGAGCACAACCCGCTGGTTGAGACGGCACAGGACGCGTAAATATGGGCTGCGTATGGTTGGGAATGCTGCAAGTATCAATTGGGCCAAATTGTACGCTTGATTTCATTGATGGCGCAGGAGCCTTCGTATGGTTTGCCACCCAAGCCGATTGTGAGGAGACGTTCATAAAGAAAGTCGGAGGGGCGGTGGAGAGTTACGGTCTCGTTCTGATCGAATCTTCTCACGTTGGTCCTGTTGAAGGTGTAATGGAATTAAGTGAAGAGCATTTTGACATGGCTACTCGGGCGGAACGAAGCCCTGAATATTGCATATATGGAACGTTTGACACTTACCCATTTCATGAGGCTTGAAGGAAGAGGTTTGTGATGCTGCATACATTCGTTGCACTCGTTGAAGACAAGCCCGGCGTGCTTACGCGCGTGGCCTCGCTGTTCCGGCGGCTGAACATCAACATTGTTTCGCTTACCGTAGGCCACTCGGAGAAGCCCGGCACATCGCGCATGACCATTGTCGCGGAGGCTTCGCCAACAGCCGGGCACCGCATTATGGCCAGCCTCTACAAGCTCGAAAATGT
Source organism: Acidobacteriaceae bacterium (assembly GCA_035945555.1). GTDB lineage: Bacteria > Acidobacteriota > Terriglobia > Terriglobales > Acidobacteriaceae > Silvibacterium. Next base: position 5,411 of record DASZAG010000100.1, on the reverse strand, counting down.
GCTGCAGGTGGACGACATCGGGCAGCACTCCGCTGTGAGCCGCGAGCTTGCGCTGATTAAAGTTGCGGCTACGCCGAAGAACCGCTCTCACATTTTCGAACTGGCCGAAGTCTTCCGCGCCCGCATTGTCGATCTTGCGCCTGAGTCGCTGATGATCGAGATCACTGGCGTCGAGAGCAAAATTGAAGGTCTGCTCCAAGTGCTGAACGAGAGCGAGGACCGCATCCTCGAAGTCGCCCGCACCGGACGCATGGTAATGCGTCGCGGCCAGCACACCAGCCGCGTGCTCGATGCTATGCGTCTTGCTGGTGTCGAAACGAAAGGCGAAGCCGAAGCGCAGCCGATCGATGAAATCGCAGCAGAGGCCAACCTGCCGCAATAAGAAATGGCCAATAGCCATTAGGAATTGAACCTCATATCTAGCTTTAAACAAACAGAAAGAACAGAGGAAACGAAATGCCGAAGACGTATCACGATCAGGACGCGGATCTGTCCATCATCCAGAAGAAGAAAGTAGCCATTATCGGCTATGGATCGCAGGGACACGCGCACGCTCTCAACCTCAAGGACTCGGGCGTGGAAGTTCGCGTTGGCCTTTCAGCGACCAGCAAATCGATTGACAAGGCGAAGAAGGCTGGCCTCGAAGTCAACACCGTCAGTGACGCCGCCGCATGGGCCGACGTCATCATGATTCTGACTCCCGACCACTCGCAGGGCGAGACTTACGCGAAGGACATTGCTCCCAACCTCAAGCCCGGCAAGACTCTAATGTTCGCGCACGGTTTCAACATCCGTTTTGGCGCGATCAATCCACCCAAAGACATTGACGTTTCCATGGTTGCGCCGAAGGCTCCCGGACATCGCGTTCGCGAAGTCTTTACCGAAGGTGGCGGCACTCCCGGTCTCGTCGCCATCCATCAGGACGCGTCGGGCAAAGCGCTCGAAACCGCGCTCTCCTACGCTAAAGGAATTGGTTGCACTCGCGCCGGCGTCATCCAGACCACCTTTGCCGAAGAAACCGAAACCGACCTCTTCGGGGAGCAGGCCGTGCTTTGCGGCGGCACTGCGGCGCTTGTCAAAGCCGGCTTTGAAACGCTGGTGAATGCCGGTTATCAGCCGGAGATCGCCTACTTCGAATGCCTCCATGAGCTGAAGCTCATTGTGGATCTCATGTATCGCGGCGGCCTCGCATTCATGCGCTACTCCATCTCCGACACCGCCGAGTACGGCGACTACACCGCGGGCCCGCGCATCGTCACCGACGAAACCCGCGCTGAGATGAAGAAGCTTCTTACCGAAATCCAGAACGGCACGTTCGCCAAGAAATGGATTGAGGAGAACAAGACAGGCCGCAAGTTCTTTGATCAGATTCGCAAGGACGAGGCGAAGCACCCGATCGAGGAGGTTGGCGGACGTCTTCGTGCTGCCATGCCTTTCCTTGACCCCGTGACGGTGAAGGACAACAAGCCGCAAACCGAAGTCGCTACTGCTTGATTGGTTCTCAAATCTTTCGGGGTGATCCACCAGGATTACCCCGGAGCAAATCGCAAGTCTAACTTTCTTGATGCACCGCTTTCTTCTGTCCTTGGTTCTGCTCGTTGTGCCCGCGCCCATGCTGCTGGCGCAGGCCAGCTTATCGTGTCCAATGCGCCCATCAACACTGGATGCTATGCGCCACTGCTACCGTCCCCTGATTATCTTCAGTCCCTCGCCAACAGATGCCCGGCTTAAGAGACAGGGCGCCATCCTCGATGCCGCAGCCGACGACATGATGGATCGCTTTGTCATGCTCACGCCCATCATTCCTGACCGCCAGCGCTACAGCGCCCCTCTCGATACACCGTACGTAGTTCCAAGTGAGCGTGAGATGCAGTCTATCCGCGCGCGCTTCCACGTTGCGCGTGGCAAGTTTGAAGTGCTGCTACTCGACGAAGATGGACGCATTCTGGTTCGCAGCGATCGCCCCATCGGCATCGCGCGCATCAACACCCGCATCGATGACTTGCCCCAGCGCCGGATCGAAATGCGCCGCAAAGACGCCTACTAGGTCCACGGGGAAGGAACCGCGGCAGGGCCTCTTCATTTACCATCTCCACAGAGGTCTCACTTATGACCGCCAGTTCCGCCCCCACGCTGGATCCGGCTGCTGCCAGCCGCACCCCTGTTCCGGAAATCGTCGAAGCCCTCAGGCGCGTTTCGCCTCTGCATGACATGCAAGAGTGCGAGCTGGAGTGGCTTGCCACTCGCGGCATTGAGCGCAAGGTTCCTGCAGGCACCACTCTCTTCCGTGAAGGCGATGCCGCCGATACGATGCTTATCCTGCTCAAGGGCGAAATCCATGTTCGCCGCGAGCGGGGCGCGCCTTCTGCCCTCTGGATCGGCCGCACAGGCATGATCACGGGCTTGCTGCCATTCTCGCGCATGAAGAGCTACGGCGGCCACGGCTATGCTGTCACCGACGTCTGGGGCCTCGAGTATCCCCGCAACCTCTTCGCGGAAATGACCTCTGCCGTCCCGTCGATGACGCAGCGCTGCGTCAGTGTGTTGCTCGATCGCGTTCGCGAAATCACGCGTCTCGAGCAGCAGATGGAAAAGCTCAACGCGCTCGGCAAGCTTGCCGGCAATCTCGCGCACGAAATGAACAACCCCGCCTCGGCCGCGCAGCGGGCGGCGTCGGGCCTGCTTGATGAGCTGCGCGTGTACGGCCAGCAAAAGTACCGCATGGGCGGCCTCTGTCTTGATGAGTCTCACCTGCTGCGCGTTCGCGACTGGCAGGATTCCATTCGCGCTCACCGCAACGCGCCCGAGAATCCTTCACAGAACGCCGCGCTTGAGGACAGCCTCAACACGTGGCTGCGCGCGCATGGCGTGGATCAAACCTGGCAGATTGCTCCGGAGTTGGCGGAGCTCGGCGTCGGAGCAGACCAGCTTGAGCCTCTGGGCGAGTTCCTCGATGCTCCTGCGCTTTCAGTGGTGCTCGGCCAGTTCGCGTCATCGGTACGCGCCGAGCGCATTGCTGAAGCAATGCTTGACGCAACTGCCCGCATCTTCGATCTCATTCGCGCCATTAAGGACTACTCCTACATGGACCAGGCGCCGATTCAGGAAGTCGATGTGCGTCAGGCGCTCGAGAATACCCTCACCATGCTCCAGTCCCGCCTCGCGCACGTGCAAGTGGAGCGCCGCTATGAAAGCGACCTGCCGCTGATTGCCGCATACGGCAGCGAACTCAATCAGGTCTGGATGGCTCTTATTGAAAACGCGCTGGACGCCATCAACGACAATGGCAAAATCACTCTTGCTACTCGGCGCACGGGCGATATGTTGCTGATTGAAGTTTGGGACGATGGCCCTGGAATTCCCAAAGACCTCCAGAACCGCATATTCGAACCGTTCTTCACCACCAAGCCCACCGGCAGCGCGCTGGGCCTCGGGCTCGACACCGTGCAGCGCATCGTGCGGCGCCATCGCGGCTACGTGCACGTCCAGTCCGAGCCAGGCTCGACCTGCTTTGAAGTGCGGATTCCAGTGGACCAGTTGCAGGCGTATTGAAAGGCAAGGGGACAGGGGATGGGGTAAAGGGTAAAGAAGTCCACCCGCTCCGCGCCGGCTGACCGCTTAGAGCTTCTTCAGTAATGTGTTCAACATTTTGTCGATTTCAACAGTCAGATGTTCGACTGCCTCTATCGTTCGCGTGCCGGCAAATTGGAGCTCTTTGGCGATGATGAGTGGCGTCTGAACTTCAAGGTTGGACCCTCTGGCGAAACACAAGAATTGCTTGTATTCGCCTCGTGAGCCTCGGCCATATCCTTCAGCTATATTGCTGGCAACGGAAACACCAGCACGTCTGAGTTGATTTGTCAGCCCGTAAATCTCATGCTTTGGGAAACTGGCAGTAAGGCGGTAGATTGCGATACTGAGTTCGACGGCGCGTTGCCATACATGCAGCTTCCTGTGCGATTCGACCATTCAAGTCTTGTATCGCAATTTTCCGGTTTTCTTCCCCCTTTTCCCTTTCCGCTATACCCTTCCGTAACTACTCGGCTCTCAGCGCATCCACCGGATTCACTCGTGCTGCGCGTCTCGCGGGCAGATATGCGGCAGCGGCTCCGCAGACGATCAGCAGCAGCGCGACTGCGGCCATTGTCCACGCGTCGTGGTCGGACACGCCATAGAGATAACTGCGGATGAACCGCGTCGAGGCAAAAGCCAGCCCGAGCCCCAGCGCCACTCCCGTCAGCACCAGCACCGCGGCATGCCCCAGAATTAGCCGCATCACGTCGCTACGCTGCGCGCCAAGCGCAAAGCGAACTCCCATTTCGCGGGTGCGCTGGCTCACAATGTAGGCGAGCAGCCCGTAGAGTCCCGCGATGCAGAGCAGCAGGGCCGCCCCGGCAAAGCTCTCCAGCAGATGCGCGGCGAGGCGTTGGCTTCCATAAGAGTCTTCGACGATCTGGTCCATCGTCGTGATGTTCGCTCCCGCGAGCGCTGGATCGGCCTGTCGAAGCGCCTCGCGCAACTCGGGCACGACCTGAGCCAGCGGACGCTGTGTGCGCACGGCAAGGTCCATCGCAATGCCTTCAAGATCGGTATAGAAGCCGCTCGCTGGACTCATCTGCGACAGGCTTACCTCGATTTCAGGTGCTGGGGGATGGTCTACGCTTCGTTGGCGAAAGTCGTCGAGTATGCCGATGATAGTTGTTCCTTCTCCGGACTTTCCGCGCTCGTTGCCCATCAGCTTCATTCCCACGACTTTAGCCAAGTCCTGCTGATGCGGCGCGAAAGCATGAGCAAAGGCTCGATTCACAACCGCAGCCGATGGAGTGGAGGGTGTGTCACCTGCGTTAAAGTAGCGCCCTCCGAGCATATGAAAACCGAAGACGTCCTGTAGGCTCGGGCTCACAGCCTTGAAGAATGACACCACCGGCTTTTGTTTGCCGCTCCTATACAAAGTGATATTTTCCAGAAAAGTCTTGCCTAGTGGGACATCAGTCATCAACCCCGCGGAATCAATGCCGGGCATATCCTTCACGCGTTCGAGCAATGGCGCATAGACCTCGGCATCGGCATTGATCTTTGCGAAGCGGTAAGTGGGAATATCGAGGTTCGCCACAATGATGTGATCAGTGCGAAAGCCGAGCGGCACACGGGCGAGCGTCCAAATAGTTCGAAGCATAAGCCCGCAGGCGGCGAGCAGCGTGAGAGACATGGCGATTTCCGCAATCACAAGTCCGCCGCGCAAATGATGATGCCGCCGGCTGCTTCCGCTTTGCTGCCCGCCCTGTTTTAGCGAGGGCTCAATGGGCGAGTGCGCCGCCAGCCATGCCGGCCACGCTGCTGCTAGTATTGCGGAAATAAACGTGAGCCCTATGAGTGCGCCGAGTATGGACAGGTTCAGCGTTGCAGGCACA
>DASZAG010000099.1:0-2328 GCA_035945555.1 Acidobacteriaceae bacterium | reverse complement strand
ACCTGAGACGGATCGCGCTGCATAGTGAAAGCGCTCTTGAAATGTTGTTCGACGAAACGCGCGCGCTGGTCTTTTCCGAGGCATTACGCATTGTGAGTTTCGCGGCGGATGCCGAGGAGATTACCTCCGATGTCTTTGCGCGCCTGTGGACGGCCGCCGGAACATTCAATCCGCAACGGGGATCGGTGGGAGGATGGCTATTAGGCGTGGCTCGCAACAAGGCGCTGGACCGGCTGCGAAGCCGCGGCGTCCGGGAAAGAAGCCCGGCGGAGTTGCTCCGGCAATGTGACCGTCAGGATCCGGAAAGCATGCTAGGTCTTTGACCGCCTGAAAAGATTCTAATAAAGCAATTTCATCCGTAAACGTTTTGCTCCATACTTAGGGTATGGCGCGAGCGGCATTACGCATCGGAGTCACAAACAAAGACAGGAAGGAACTGCAGAAGATGCTGGGCGGTGGTGTTCAGCAAGTGCGAGTCGTTCTGCGAGCCGTTGCCCTGCTTCAGTTGGCCAAAGGGGTGAGCGCTCCGCAGATCGCCGGGATGGTGCCGCTCACCGCGCAGGCGATCCGCAAAATTGGCCATCGCTACCAAGAGGGTGGACTGGAACGGGCTCTTTACGAGAAGCAGCGGCCCGGAGCGGAGGCGCTGCTGGAGGCCAGCGAGAAACAACGCATCATCGCCATGGTCTGCAGTGATCCGCCTGAGGGCTTCGCGCGGTGGACGGTGCGACTGGTGGCCGAGGAAGCCGTCAAGAGACGCCTGGTGCCACGTGTTGGCAGGGAAACGATTCGAGTTCTGCTCCTCAGCCACGACCTCAAGCCGTGGCGGGAAAAAAATGTGGTGCGTGGCCGAACTCAATAAGGACTACATCGCCAAAATGGAGGACGTTTTGGAAGTCTACGAACGGCCTTATGATCCCCAGGAGCCAGTGGTCTGCCTGGACGAAAAGCCGGTCACCCTGCATGCTGATGTGCGGCCAGCCTCACCGGCCAAACCGGGACGCGAGGCCCGACAGGACAATGAGTACGAGCGTCGTGGCACGGCCAACCTCTTCTGCGCGGTCGAGCCGAAGGCCGGTCGTCACTTCACCATTGCCACGCCTGATCGCTCCGGGTTCGAGTTCGCCAAAGTGGCCTTCGAACTGGCTCTTCAGTACCCGGCGGCCACGACCATCCATCTGATACTGGATAACCTCAATATCCATCGCCGCAAATCCCTAACCGATCTGCTCGGCAGCGAAATCGGCACCGAGGTCTGGGACCGCTTCACCGTGCACTACACACCCACTCACGGAAGCTGGCTCAATCAGGCTGAGATTGAGATCGGGCTGCTATCGCGGCAATGCCTCGGCCGACGCCGAATCCCTGACCTCGCGACCTTGACGCGCGAAACACGTGCATGGAACCGGAGAATGAATCGCGCCCGCGTGAGAATTAACTGGAAGTTTGATCGCCGTGCCGCCCGCCGAAAGTTTGCTTACACGCCCAAGTCCATTCGGAAATGACACGGCTGCTGCCGGCATTCCAGCTGGATCCTATAGGCTGGAGTTGATGACCGACGGGAGAGCAAAAAAGATCTCAGACCTCGTTGAACGCGAGATCGAAAGCGTCACGGATCGAAGAGCTGCAGAACAGATTCGCGCGCTGCTGGTCACGCCAAGCCCCGTTGAGAGGTTGTGGGATTATGGCGCACCAGAGCAACGATTCACCTGTTGGACCGTTTTGGAGCACCGTCAATCGAATACCGGCATCGCATTCTGCTCAGAAGGCTTCGGCCCCTCATACCCTTGGGGACTGGTGTTCCTGTCGGGGCCGCATATGAACATCGGAATGGACTCTCAATGGTTCGTATCGCTGGAGGACGCATTCCGGAACAGCATGGCCTGGCGAGAGGACAACCCTGAAGGCTACGAAGTCCAGTGAGAACGGTAGCTCCCGCTTTAGGCGCGCCATCTGAGTCCTCGCCATAAAGGAATCTTATCAGGCGGTCGTAGACCTAGGGAGAGCCATCGCGGAGCAAGTGAAGGTGAGATTGGCTCCACACGCCGATGCGTCCGACGCAGTTCGGGCGCACGATTCGCATGCCTATGATCTCTATCTTCGCGGCTGTTATTACTGGAACCAGTTGACCCCACCTACCATCCAACGAGGGGTCGAATATTTTCAGGAAGCCGTCGCCAAGGACCCTGGTTACGGGCTGGCATACGCCGGTCTGGCGGATTGTTACATGATGCTGCCGATCACCTGCGACGCCCCTGCGCTCGAGATTCTCCCTCAGGCCGTGGCCGCGGCGAGCCGGGCGGTGGAACTCGACAGCCGGCTGGCGGA
>DASZAG010000098.1:0-21955 GCA_035945555.1 Acidobacteriaceae bacterium | reverse complement strand
CTGCTCTTTGCCTCCACAAGCGCCTGGGCAACGGAGTACCACGGCCAGGTGTTCGTTCAGGGCGTGCCGGTCCCGGGAGCAACCGTAACCGTAACCCAGGACGGACAGAAATTTTCAACCGTAACAGATCAGCAGGGGCTGTACGAGTTCCCGAATCTGAACGACGGCGCATGGAAAATTGAAATCCGGATGCGCGGGTTCACCACTCTCAAGAGCCAGGTGACGGTGGGGCCCAATCTGCCGCAAGGGAAATTTGAGCTGACTCTGCTCGGCCTTCAGCAGATGCTTGGACAGGTAAAGGTGGTAACGCCGGAAGCGCCTCCGAATCCTCAGCTCGCGACCCGCGCGAAAGAAAAGCCGAAACCCGCCGAGACAACCGCAGCAATGCCGCCGCCTGCAGACGAGAACAACGACCAGACAGCGGATGGCCTCTTGGTGAACGGAACTGACAGCAATGCGGCAACGTCGAAGTATTCTCTTTCGCCGGCATTCGGAAACCGCAGGCCGTCAGCACGCGGACTCTACACTGGCGGATTCGCCGGCGCCGTCAGCAATTCGACGTTCGACGCGCGACCGTATTCGCTGACAGGTTTCCAGGTGTCGAAGGCCGCTTACAGCCGCGTGATCGCCGGTGTCTCTATTGGCGGCCCACTCATGATCCCGCACCTCTTCTACCACGGGCCAACTTTCTACTTGGCCTACCAGTGGACGAGGGACAGCACGGGAAACACAATTCCGGCTCTGGTGCCCGACGCGGCGGAGCGCAGCGGCAACCTTGCGGGGCTCACAAATCCCTTCGGACAACCGCTGACCATCTACAACCCGGCGACCGGACAGCCGTTCACTGGCCCAATCCCGGTCAGTCCTCAGGCGCAGGCCCTGTTGAATCTCTATCCACTGCCGAACATACCCGGGAACGAGAGCTACAACTATGAAGCCGAAACCCTGAGCCACACGCACTCCGACGCACTCGAGTCGCGATTGGACAAGCAGCTGGGACGCAGAGATCAGGTGTATGGCGGATTCGGCTTTCAGAGTTCGCGAGCAAGCGCCGCCAACCTCTTCAACTTCGTAGACACGACAGACACACTCGGCATCGACGCGCACGTGAGCTGGTCGCACCAGTACGAGCACAACATTTTCGCCGTGCTGGAGTATCACTTCACCCGCGAGCGGACGCTGCTGCGGCCGCAGTTCGAGAACCGCCAGAACGTCTCAGGAAACGCCGGCATCACTGGAAACGATCAGGACCCGAAGAACTGGGGGCCACCCTATCTGAATTTTTCGAGCGGCATCGCGGCCCTCGACGACGCAAATAGTGAGTTCAACCGCAATCGCACCGACGCGTTCTCACTGAAGCTGGAGTCCATGCACCGGCGGCACACCATCACCTTCGGCGGCGATTACCGCAAGCAGGAGTTCAACCAATACACGCAGTCTAATCCGCGCGGAACGTGGGAGTTTACGGGTGCGGCAACCGCTGCGCCCGGAACGCCGGCGGCGAGTCCCGGCGCGGTGACGACCAGCGGATCGGATCTTGCAGATTTCCTGCTGGGAATTCCGGACACCAGCGCCGTGGCCTTCGGCAACCCCGACAAGTATTTTCGGCAACCGGCATACGATGCGTATGTGCTCGATGATTTCCGTGTGCAGCCGAACCTGACAATCAATGCAGGCATTCGGTGGGAGTACGGTGCACCCATCACGGAGCTGTACGGGCGCATGGTCAATTTGGATATAGCGCCGGGATTCACCGCGGCCGCCCCTGTTCTGGCAAACCAGCCTACCGGTTCCGTCACCAGCGCAAAATATCCGGCATCTCTAATCCGCCCTGACCGGCTGGGCTTCGAGCCACGAATAGGAATCTCATGGCGGCCAATTCCCGCCTCCACACTTGTGGTGCGCGCCGGATACGGAATTTACGACGACACCTCCATCTATCTTTCCAGCGCAGAAATGCTTGCCCAGCAGGCGCCCTTGTCAAAGAGCGTGCAGGTCTCCAACAGCAGCACCTGTCCGCTTACGCTCGCAAATTCTTTTATCAACTGCGCAGGAGTGACGGAGGACACTTACGCCGTCGACCCCAATCTGCGCGTTGGATATGCGCAGGTATGGCAGTTATCCATGCAGAGGGACTTACCCGAAGCGCTCGTAGGGATGATCAAATATTCCGGTGTAAAGGGAACACACGGGACACAGGAATCCCTGCCCAATACCTATCCCATCGGCGCCACAAATCCTTGCCCGTCATGCCCGGCTGGCTTTGTATACCGCACGTCAGGCGGAAACTCCACGCGCGAAGCAGGCGAGGTGCAGTTGCGAAGAAGGCTGCGGAGCGGACTCACCGCGTCCGTTGATTACATATGGTCGAAGTCGCTTGACGATGATTCGCTCGTCGGAGCAACAGGGCATGTTGATACCCAGGCAGCGATGGGTGCGCCAAGCGACACCAGCACCAGCCCAAGCACGAATCCCACCATCGCGCAGAACTGGCTGGATCTGAATGCGGAGCGCGGGCTTTCAACCTTCGATCAGCGAAACCTCGCCACCGCCGAAGTCCAATACACCACCGGCATGGGTCTCACAGAGACACTGCTCAACGGTTGGCGCGGCAAGTTCTTCAAAGAGTGGACCGTAATGACTAAGATGTCCGCGGGCAGCGGCCTCCCGGCAACGCCAATATATCTCGATGCCGTGCAGGGAACCGGTGTTACAGGGCCAATTCGTCCAAATGTGACGGGCGCGCCGCTTTACACTTCGCAGGCCGGACGCTTTCTGAATGCCGCCGCCTATGCGCCCCCTGCAGCAGGCCAATGGGGCGATGCGCGAAGAGACTCGATCACCGGGCCTGATGTGTTCACTCTTGATGGCGCGCTGGCGCGCACCTTCCGGGTGATGGGAACGAAGAACCTGGATGTGCGCCTCGATGCCACGAACCCGCTGAACCACGTAACCTACACAACCTGGAACACGGTGGTGAACGGCAGGACATTCGGGCTGCCTGCCGCTGCGAATCCCATGCGCAGCTTGCAGGTGACGGCGAGGATGAGGTTTTAACGATGAGTTGCGCTAAACGAGCGGTAAAGCGATTGGCAGCAATGGCGCTTGTATGCGCCGGCATTGCTGTCGCCGCCTCGGGACTCTCCGCTCAAACCGTAGGCACCAACGAGCAGGCCGGGCAAAACGGTAGCTTCACTCTCAAAGTGAACTCGCAGTTGGTCGTAGAAACCGTCGTCGCGAAGGACAAGCAGGGCCACTTCGTTCCCGGACTCTCTGCTAAAGACTTCGAGGTGCAAGAGGACGGCGTGCCGCAAACAATCCGGATCTTCGAGCACCAGGCGCTCGCGGAAAAGAGTAACCCCCTGCCCGTCACGCCGCAGGATCAGGAGAACATCACACTCTACCAGCGCCTCGTGCGCACGCAAATCGAGCCAGAGATTCCTGGGAAGACGCAGTACAGCGGCCACCGCCTCATCGTGCTCTATTTCGACATGACAGCGATGCCGCCCGATGACCAGCTGCGGGCGCTGCGGGCTGCCGAAAAATTTGTGCGCACGCAGATGACGCCTGCTGACCTGATCGCCATCATGCGCTACCAGGGCGGGTCCGTCGATGTTCTTCAGGACTTCACCGCCAATCGCAACCGGCTTCTCAGCATCATCGAAACAATGGTGGTAGGCGAGGGCCAGGGATCAGCCGAGTCGGTTGACGACGCCAGCAGCGCCGATACGGGAGCAGCCTTCGGTCAGGATGACAGCGAGTTCAACATCTTCAACAACGACCGTCAGCTCTCCGCGCTCATGACCGCGGCAAAAATGCTGGGCAGCCTGAGCGAGAAGAAATCTCTTATCTATTTCGCCAGCGGCTTGCGCATGAGTGGGCTCGACAATCTCGCGCAACTGCACGCAACCATCGACGCCGCGGTGCGCGCGGGCGTGTCCTTCTGGCCGGTGGACGCTCGTGGTCTGGTTGCCGAGGCGCCGCTGGGCGATGCGTCCCAGGGATCGCCCGGCAACCAAAGCATGTATTCAGGCACCGCGGCGCAGGCGGTAGAACAGCAGTTCCAGCAATCGCAGGACACTCTTTACTCGCTCGGTGCGGACACGGGCGGTAAAGCGCTCTTCGACAACAACGACCTCACGCAGGGTATCGTCCAGGCGCAAAAGGCTGTCGAAGATTACTACATCGTCGGCTATTACACGACAAACACGGCGCAGAATGGTCACTTCCGGCGCATAAAGATCACATTGGCCTCGCCACTCTCCGCCAAGCTCGATTACCGCCAGGGATATTACGCCAACAAGACCTTCAACAAGTTCACTGAGGCTGACAAGGAACGGCAGCTTGAAGATGCGCTGATGCTCGGCGACCCGATCACCGATCTCACAATAGCTATGGAGATCGACTACTTCCAGCTCAATCGCGCCGAGTATTATGTGCCAATCATCGTCAAGGTCCCCGGACGCGAACTTGCGCTTGCAAAGAAGTTCGGCGCAGAGCACACGCTCATCGACTTCGTGTGCGAAGTCAAGGACGCCACCACCGGCATGACTGTGAGCAATGTGCGTGATTACGTCAACATCAAGCTGTCCGACTCGACAGCGGTCCAGCTTGCCCATCGGCCCGTCGAGTACGACTCGGGATTCACGCTCTTTCCCGGCAAGTACATGATCAAATTCTTGGCACGCGACGATGAAACAGGGCGCATTGGCACGTTCCAGACACAATTCACTATCCCCGACCTGAACAAAGTAACCACGCGACTCGCTCTCAGTTCCGTCGTGCTCAGCAGCCAGACGGTGCATGTGAATGACGCGCTCTATAACGCCTCGCGCGGCAAAGAGCAGGCAAAGGACGACGCCGCAAATCCTCTGGTGCAGAATGGCGAAAAGTTGATCCCAAGCGTCACGCGCGCCTTCAATGTCGACCGCCCCATGTACGTCTACCTGCAGGCCTATGAGCGCGACAAGTCAGGAGTAACAAGCGCAGCCGGCTCGGCTGCTGGGCCAACACCAACGCCTCTATTCGCATATGTAAGCTTCTACCACGATCAGAAATTGGCTTTGGAGATGCCGCCGATCGCGGTCATGCCGGAGCCGACCACCCGACTCGGCGTGACGCCATTCAGCTTCCAGCTGTCGCTGGGCAAACTTAAACCCGGCCCGTACCAGTTCCAGGTCAGCGTGCTGGATCCGGCTGGCCGGCGCGCGGCATTCTGGCAGGGCTCGGTGATGCTGCTTCCTTAGCAAGCCACCTTGGGTCCACGTAAAACGCGGCTTCCTCACTCGTCCATCGTGACCATAATCTTCGTGAAGCGATTAGGGTTCGCGCTCCAGGCTGAGAATACCTGTGGAGCATCTCTGAGCGGAATCATCGCACTCACCGTCGCCTCCACCGGAAAACGCCGTTGCTCCAGCATGGCAATCACGCTGAGAAAATCTTGGGGCTTCGCGTTGCGTGTGCCCATAATATCGAGTTCCTTTTGCACAAACAGCTTCGTTTCATAGCAGATGGGTTCTTTCGCGTAGCCGATGTAAACCACTCGCCCCGTCGACGCCACCACTTCAACTGCCGCTCGATACGTCTCCGGCATACCAACCGCTTCAATCACCACCTGTGGACCCAGGCCGCCGGTTAGCTCTGCCAGCACTGCTTTCACATCCTGCCGCTGCGAGTCGACTGTGTGCGCCGCGCCGGCTAGCTTCGCCGTTTCCAGCTTCGCATCGTCAATGTCCACCGCGATTGTCAACGCTCCTCTGAACGCAGACGCCGCAACGGCGCCAAGTCCCACGCCGCCACATCCAAAAATCGCAACTGTGTCGTTCTTTGCCACGCGTGCCCGCGCAACTGCGTGGAACCCAACCGTCAGCGGCTCAACGAGGCATAGCTCCTTCAGGTTCAACTTTGCGGGATACAGCTTCTCCAACGGAGCTGCGATTAACTCCGTCAGCGCGCCGTTGCGCTGCACGCCAAGCGTCTCGTTGAACACGCACGCGTTGCTCCTCCCGTTTGAGCAGGCTGCGCACTTTCCGCAGCTTGTGTAGGGCAGCACCGTCACGTCCATGCCGACCGCAAGCCCCGCCGCCTCACCGCGCATCGCGACAATCGTCGCCGCGATCTCGTGGCCGGGAATTCTCGGGAACGACACCATCGGGTTGCGGCCGCGGAATGAATTCAGATCGCTCCCGCAAAGGCCCACTCGCCTTACTCGCAGCAGCGCCTCGCCCTCTTTCGGTTCTGGCTCCCGAACACCCTCGATCGCCGCGACGCCCGGCTGCTTGATAACTAACGCCTTCATTCTCCAACTTTCTCTAACGGTTACTAAGGCTGTACCCGCCCTTCTGCTCTGCGTCGTATCCGGGTCGGTCATTCCCGAGACTTGGCGGCGTCCTGCAAACGCCTCCGCAGCATACTTCTCCGCCAGGTCGTATCGTCCCGGCGCAAAATCGCCTCGAAGGCGGTTTCGGGGGCAAAGTACGGTTCAGGTCAGCGGTCGGACGCCACGTAGAGGGCGACACCACCCGCCAGCGCCGCGAAAACCATCACCAGGACCAATGCCAGCCCTGCTTCCGGCGACTCCTGCAGCGATGCTGGCAACAGTGCTGCGAAGTGGAGGGTGCGCGGAAGATCGCCGAGCCAGGAGACGCCCTGGCGCAGTTCCGAGGCCAGGAATGCGCCGGCAGCGAAGAGTGCGAGAACCACCGCGAAGATTTGTGCGCCAAGAAAAGGTCGGCTCAGGCTCTGGATGGCCGCATTGCGGCGACGGAGCTGGGCACGCCACCAAAGCACGCCCGGGGATTCGAGCCGTGGCTGGCAAATCGCATCAGCGCGCTCGCTGCGGAAGGCCTGCGTCACCGCGACCAATGAGCGGCAGGAGGCGCAGTGGGCCACGTGCTCACGCATTTCGCTGGAGCAGGCATCTGGCCAGTGGCCGCAGTCAAGCAGGGCAGCGATCTCCTTTTCACGAGAACAGGTGCGGAGGTTCATTCGGACCTCCTGTTGGACGCCGGCTCAAGCAGGCGGGCGGCCTTGCGGCGGGCGCGGAAGAGTAGCAGGCGAATGCTGGCGGAGGCCAGGCCGGTGATCTCGGCAATCTCATGGTGCGAGTAACCCTCGGCATACGCCAGCCATAGGAGTTGGCGCTCGCGAGGACGTAGCTGCACCAGCATGGGACCGAGAACTGCGCGAGACTCGGATTCGCCCGAGCGATCAGCGGCTTCGAAGTGAGCTTGGTGAATTTCTTCGATCGAAGCCGCGCGAGGCCGGCGCCAGTGGTCGCGAAGCAGGTTTGTCGCGATGCGAAAAAGGTAGCGGCGGGCGGCCACCTCGCCGTCGATCTGCCGGTTGCGTGGCGCATCGGCGGTCAGAAAGCGGACATATGCCTCCTGAAGTAGGTCATCGGCAAGCGCCGGATCGGAGGATGCGCGCGCGAGATAGGCCCAAAGCGGCCTGGCTGACCGCTCGTAGAATCCCGCGAAGGCCTCATTCTCCATCCCCAGGCAGCCTCCAACTGTGCCGGCGAGCACTGAGGCGTCGCCGGCAAGAGGGCTCGAGATGGTCGATTCGTAGGGCATGGGCCGCTGCTTTCTCACCATACGCTTTCCGGCGCACTATCGTTCAGAAAAGGGTGCGACGGCGTGGCGGCCAGCTTCGCCCGGCGGGGGCATCAGTCCGAGTCGCGTAGCCAACACCCAGGTGATGCCCGCGGAGAGTATGAAGCCAATGCCGGGCATCAGAATCAGGACGCCGAGGACCAGCATAGGCGTTTCGTAGTCCGAGCCGGCATGGCGAAGCAGCAGGAAACCAATCCCCAGCAGCACCAGAACCACACCGATCTGAACAGGTGTCAGTACGCGCGAAACTGCGTTGGGGATGCGGGGCGATTCGTTGTGCAGCGGGATGGGCGCAGCCTCAAGGAACCGCTTGCCGGCTTCCGTTTCCATGTAGGCGGCCAGCTCCTGGCTGGAGGAGAACTTTTCGATCACGCGGCCATGCACCTCCGATTGAAGCTTGAAGGTGCGACTCCAGCGGCGGTTATCGACGAAGACGCGGATGCCCCAGATTAGGGCAATAAGAGCGGCGATAAACGCGAGCAGCGGCGGCATGGACGAAAGAAAATCGTCGAAGCCCCCATGGCGGTATTGCGTGCGGTAAACATCGGGCCACACGGCGCGCTCCAGGGCTTCGTCGGGGCCGCCCGCATCCGGAGGCAAATGAGTGAAGAGATAGAACTGAGGGTTGCGCGCAATTTCAGGGTGAACCTTGAGGAAGTCGGCAAGCTGAGGGTTGTTGCGCTGGACGTAGTCCTGGTCCGCAAGCAGCGACGGGTCGTGCGAGACAACCGTAGTCAAAGTGGGGCTCAGGCGGAGCAGATCAATAAGCTGGCGCTGAATGTCGGCCAACTGCTTATCGGTAAGCGGCGTTTGCGGTATGGCAGAGTCCGGTTGTACGGCTGAGATCTGGTGAGAGGCCGCCTTCGATTGCGTTTGAGCAGGCAGGGCTAGCGGAAGCGCCAGCGCCGCGGAGAGAATCAAGGCTTTTCGGATGAACATGGCTTACCTCGTTCGTTGTTCTGGATATAGAACGAATGACGCACAGCATTGGTTAACAGGGAATTAGCTGGCCGGATTGGACCAGGCTCGGCCTATTTATTTTTTTCCCAAAAAACTGCATCAATTCCCACCTCGTTTTGCGTATATACGGGCGAAGGACCCATTGTGAGCCCGACATCTGCGCAATTCGCTGACGCGCTGCACCGCCACCAGGGCCGCGTCTACTCCATCGCTCTCCGCATCCTCGGCGAGAGCGGCGCCGCCGAAGAAGTCGCGCAGGACGTCTTCCTTGAATTGCACCGAAGCCTGCCGCGCCTCAAGGGCGAGCAGCATATCACCGCCTGGCTGCGGCGCGTAACCTGCCATCGCGCCACTGACGCTCTGCGCAGGCGCGCCGTGCGCGGCGGCACAGCCCAGAGCGAGTGGGACGAAAACTTCCTGCCCGAATCCGCGCCAGTCTCTCCCGCCCCGCTCATGAACAGAATCGAGCGCCTGCTCTTCAGCCTCTCGCCCCAGCAGCGCACCGTTATAGTCCTCCGCTATCAGGAAGACATGGAGCCGGAAGACATCGCCATTGAACTCGAAATGCCACTCGCAACCGTCAGGTCCCATCTTCAGCGCGGGCTCCAGTTGCTGCGCAGCAAGGCCGAACGAACCTTGAAGGAGTACATCCGTGGCTGACTACCACAACCAATTCGACGATCTGGAACGCGACTTGTGCGAGGGCCTCGTCGCAAGACCCGCCCCCGAAGGCTTCGCCGGGAAAGTATTGGCCCGCGTCGCGAATCAGGAAGCAAAAGAATCGCTGCCGGCTCTGTTCCTGCACTGGCGCAGTGCTCTGGCCGCTGTCCTCATCGCTGTCGCCCTGGTTACAACCGGATTCTGGCAACACCAACGCCGGCAACGCATTGCCGGAGAGCGCGCCCGCGCGCAGGTGATGCTCGCGCTGCACATCACCAGCAACACACTGGACTCAATCCTCCAGCGACAAATTCAACACCCCGTAAAGGAAGCCCAACCATGAGACACAAATTCGCCGCAATCGCGTTCATCGCTGCCATGCTGCCCTGCGCCGCCGCGCGCGCGCAAAACAATTCCCACTTTCCCATCACGCTGCAAAAGGAGCTGACTGCCCGCGCCAGCAACTACACCGAGGTCAATTTGGACCGCAGCATGCTCGCATTCGCCAGCCATTTCATGGATAAAGACAAAGACGCAGCCGCCCGCAACATGATTCAAAAACTCAACGGCGTCTACGTCCGCACCTACGAATTCGATAAACCCGGCCAGTACTCGGCCGCCGACCTTGCAGCGATTCGCCGCCAGTTTGAAACCACGGACTGGAAGCCGATGGTCAGGGACCACTCCAGGAACGGCTCCAGCGACTCCGATATTTACATGAAGACGGAAGGTGGCGAGATCCTGGGCATGTTCGTTCTCAATGCCGAGCCGCAGGAACTCGATTTTGTCTACATCTCCGGCCCCATCAACCTCGACGATCTCTCCGAAATCGGCGGGAACTTCGGCGTTCCCAAACTCAGGAATCGCAGCGATAGCGCCACCGGAGGCAGCAAATGAAAATCGCATCGTCACTATCCATCGTTCTGCTCGCCCTCGCGCCCGCGGTAGGATGCGCCTCCGGCCAAAGCTTTGATGGCGTAGTCTCCGCCGTCGAGCATCGCTACGCCGTCCACGCCCAACGCGTGCCCCTTATGGGTCTCGTCAGCATCTGCGCATGGGGCGCCTCTCGCGGAGGCGTAAAGGGTATGCACGTCGCCGAATTCGACAACCTCACTCTCGACAAAGAAGACGACCTCAGCCGCCTGCTGCGCGAGAAGCTGGGCGACGGCTGGCAACCCTTCGTCATCGACCGCCAGGCCAACGGCGAGCAGGACGTCATCTACGTCCAGCCGCACGGGGACTTCATGCGCATGTTCATCGCCGACTATAGCGGCAAAGAACTCGACCTCGTCCGGCTTGACCTCAATGGTGAACGTCTCCAGCAATGGATGCGCAACCCTGCCCAGTCCGCCCGCTCCCACAATTACACAGAAAAAAGCCAGCAGCCCGAATGAAGGCGGGCATTCAGCGATAGGCCGCGAGCCCTGCGATTGTTCAAGTCCTTGTATCGAAGCATCCAAATAGCCGGAGCTCAGCGTTGGCGAAGTCTCGCAGACGCATCCTGTCATGGCCAGTTCATGGAAATTTGGCGGTCTCAGCCTGATCGAAATTCTCCGCCGCACGGTGCGCGAATCATGGAAAGACGAAGTGTTCGGCCAGGCAGGCCGAATGGCCTTCTATCACTTCCTGGCGATCTTTCCGATCCTGTTTGCCTCACTCGTGCTGCTCATGCAGGCCCCGCATCTGCGCGACTCCCTGGAGCGCGCTATTCGGGATGTCTCCAACCAGGTACTTCCTGGCCGGCTCTTGAACCTCTTGCGATCAATCGCTCAGGAACAAAACCGGCAGGCACATGCAAGATTTCCCGTCCTCGTGGTTTCGCTGGGAGTGCTCTGGGCTTCCTTTAATGGAACGTGGGCCATGATCTTCGGCCTCAATAACGCCTATGAGACCAAAGAGAATCGCCGCTTCGTCGAACTGGCAATCACCATCGCTGGTCTGTCGCTTTCACTGGCCGTGACAGCCGCGGTTTCCGTATTTCTCATCATCAGCACGCAATATTTTCAGAGGATGTTCAACATCGGAGCCGTTCCACTGCATCTGCTCGAGTGGGTAATCCTCATCGCGGCTCTTTCGTTTTCCTTTGCGATTCTCTATCGCTTCGGGCCCAATCTCCAGGATCGCCGATGGCAGTGGAGTACCCCAGGGGCTGTTTGTGCGCTACTCCTATGGATCGCTGCGACCTTCGGTGCACGAGCCTACTTCGATCACATAAATGACTACTCTCGCAGCTACGGCCATTTGAACGGTGTCGTGATGCTCCTGCTGTGGCTCTACATCACAAACGGAGCAATCCTGATCGGGGGCGAAATGAACTCCGAAATTGAAAAGGCCATGAAAGGGAAGCCGGAAGATCAGAGAGGATCAACCGCTCCACCGCAACCCATTCACGCATCTAGCGAACAGAACCCTCCGGGACGGTAACTGATGAGCCCGAAGCAAACTTCGAGCCGCTCCCTCGCGCGAGCTATTCGCCTTTGCCGATCACCAGAATCTGGAACGAGTGAGGAATCATAGGCGGCCGGGGCATGCGCATCCATGCGGGAGCGTTCGCCGGTACGTTGGCCGGAGGCGTCTTCGGTACAGGACCAAACTCAGCCGTGATCGTATAGAGATCGCCTGTTTTCGGGTCCAGGGTGTGCGTGCGGGCGCGCATCGGCGTTGCTACAGTCTGCTCTACATGGAAACTCGTCGGCGAATCTTCCTTGACGATCGTTATAGTTCCATCGCCCTGGGAACTCGCCGCCTCCATCGTTGCGGGATTGAACGTGACGCCGTCGCAGCCCTCGCCCGTGGGAAGGTCAGTGATGATGTGCCCGTCGGCTGCGGAAAGGATCACCATGTTGTTCTTTTCGCGGCATGCCGCAAAAAGAATGCCGTTCTGCGCATCAAGCGCCAGCCCGGCGCACCCGGAGCCCCGCGGCGATAGGTCGTATTTGCCGACCATCTTCATGGTGTTGGCGTCGATGACCGCGATCGCCGCCTTGTCCTCGATGTCCACGTAGATCTTGCCATGCCCGTCCGCCGCCGCTTGTTCCGGCGCACCGCCTATGTCGATTTTCCCCAGGATGCTGCCGTCCTTATCGTCGAGTACCGTGATATTCGGCGCCGTGTGGCTGAGGACGTAGAAGTGGTGATTATAGGTGTCATTCAGGTAGCCATCGGGATGACCGCCCGTATCGATCTTCTTGATCACAGCGAATGTCTTCGCGTCGAACATGGTCACCGGATTCGAAGTAGCAAAACCGTGGCCTGTTTCCGTGTCCACCGCGCCACCGTGCGCGCTCACGTTCGGAATATCTCCCACCTGCTCCAGCGTATCCAGGTTATAGACTCCGATATGCCCGGCAGGCCCGGAACGGGCAACAAACAAATGCCGGCCATCCGGGTCCGCGGTTACATAGTCCCAGCCGCCCTCGCCGCCCGTCAGTTGAATCTTGGTCACCTTATATGGACCATTCTCCTGCGCATGCACCGCTCCGCCCAGCACAGACGCCGCCACCAATCCTGCCGCAAAAATCAATCCCACTCTCATGACTAATTCGCTCCGAAGAAGTTCGCCCCACCATCAGCGAACCTTGAGATTTGATTCAACTTTATCTCCCACTAAAGAGAACGAATCGAGCATACAGCATTGGCATGAACAAGGCAGCCAAAGACGGTTTTACAACCGCTCCAACATCGTCTAAGGTAACTTATGCAACCATCACATTATACTGTGAGAAGACGGACGCATCGTCAACGGATGGTTCGTATTATGGTCAAGGTCTGTTGTTGCCGCTCAAGCTCTGAAGCGATGAAAGGATAGCGCCTCCATAGGAACGCGAGTGTGCAATCGCCCTTAGAGTAATCCCGCACAATGGCAAAGCGATTCTCAACATAGGCATCATGGTTGAGTTTGAGCACATTTATTGTGTGTTGAATCATCTAAGTTAACTGTTGGTTCAGGCCATTCTGAGGTTCGATCCGAAACGCGTCGAACTGCAGGACGAACCATCCCACCTGAATAGCAAAAGGGTCCAAAATCCCCTGCGCATTGCCCTTGTTGCTGTTCATCTCCTTCGACGCGAGCCGGAAATTTCGCCACTCATAGGCCAGATGACGGTAAATTGATTTTGGCTGGAAATGATCAACGGAAGCTTGTACGGCTGCTGGAATCCACGAGGCGCTATACGCACAGATGCCGCCATACGATCTATAAAGATCAGCCGATGCCCGAGTCCAGAAGTCATTGCGGCTCCAGTCCTCGCGTGTCGTATTCTGGACCCTGCGTAGAAAAGCACTGCCAGGGTTCAGAACACTTTGTGCGAAAGTTCGTGGTTCAGGCCGTAGGGCAATCGGGATCAGAGCTGTACTCCATTCTTCTCCGCAAAGTACGTCCACCTTGCCCAAAATTCATCATTGGCAGGTAAGGCCGATTCGACTAAAGCCTGTGTAGCATTCTGAATGGCCTCACCTGTCGGGCCCTTCGTCTCCATCACGTTTCGCGCTGACTCGATTGCCCGCTCTGCCTGCTGCGACCGCGCCTGTCGAAGCTCAAACAGTTCAGATGTGAGCCAGCGGTCGATTCGACCATATGGCACAAAGGGTATCGATTTGAATGCAACCTTTTGAGTGTTGCCCGATAGTTCCAAGTGGAAGAGCTTGTCAGTGTCATCGGAGAAAATAGTCTCGACTGACGCGAGAACTAGCGGAGAGTAAGTCGCCACGACCATCTGTGGCTGAATGTCTCTACTGAGGATTGATGTGACATCGATAAGCGCGGGAAGAATGACGCGTTGCCATTTCGAATGAAGGTGGGCTCCCTCTCTCCCGGAAGCCCGGCTTACGCTGGGCTTCCTTGCTGGAAAGGACGCGATGCAAATTCCTGCGTCAACCCAATCGCGTAGAACGTCCTCCAGGCGGACCTGCGATACAGTGCCGGCGCTCCGCCCTTACGCGGATGGAAGCGTTTTGAGCCAGTCTTTCAAGGCAGCACTATTTGGAGAGCACGAGTTCAACATTCTTGTCTGGGAAGACGGCGCGAACTTCGATATGTCCGCCAAGAGCGCTGACGTAGCTGCGCAGTGTTCCGAGTTTAACCTCAGAGCGTTTTTCGAGGCGGGAAACTTCGCTTTGCTCCATCTTCATGGCGAGCGCGAGTTTTCCCTGGGTCATCTTACGGTCCTTACGCAGTTCATCGAGCGTCATGCGTTTGAGAATGGCGTTGGCGCGCTTTTTAGCGCGGGACCGGCTAGCCTTGGTCATTAGTTCGTCAGCGATGCTGTCGTAGGAGAGGGTTTTGTTTGCCATGGTGCCCTTTCTCAGCTCCCGGATGCAAGAGCAGGTTTATGCTTACTTCTTCAGCGTGCGCAGGTGTTCGCGATAGAGATCATCGGCCTTACGAATCAACTGTTCGTAAAAGCCGCGTCGCCCATGTTTATCGCCACCGATCAGCAGGATGGCGGAACGTCTGGGATCAAAGGCAAAGAAGGCGCGAAGCGCCAGATGCTTGTCGTGTGCGGTGCGCAGTTCCTTCATATTAGGAAATGTCGATCCCTTGACGGTGTCGACATAAGGCCGACCGAGCATCGGGCCTCTTTCCTTGAGAAGGTTTACGGCTGTATCGAAAGATTCCCGTTCCTTCCGAGAGAGGGTCTGCATCCATTCCCGAAACTCGGGCGTGGCACGAATCTCGTAAGCCATAAAGCTATTATGCGGTGTGGCTCATATAACGTCAAGCTCATATACCCGATTGCGACAGCAGGCCATGATCAGGGGGTGCTCCGATGAGCTTTGAGCTGATCCGCCCGTTTCTCCGCCCTATCGAGCCCCTGCTGCTGGATGACGAGGTGAGCGAGATCATGGGTAATCCGAACGCGACTTGGTACGCGGAACGCGACGGCAAGATGCTCCCGCAGCCGGACGTTTCCTTTGAGCCGGGAAGCCTTCGTACCGGCCTCGAAGTCATCGCCAACAATCTCGGCAAGCGACTCGACGAAGATAACCCGGTTCTTGAGACTCGGCTGCCTGATGGCAGTCGCATTTGCGCTTACATTCCGCCTGCCGTCAAGCCCTCTCCGGGCCTGACGATCCGCAAGTTCACGGGCCGCCATTTCACCGCCGAGGACCTGATCGTTCGCGGTACGATCACCCGCCCGCTTTCGGAGTTCCTTGCTGGTGAGATTTGCGCCGGCAAGACCATCCTCATCAGCGGCGGCACCGGCACCGGAAAAACGACTCTGCTCAATGTGCTGGCGCAAGCCATTTCTGAGGATGAGCGAATCGTGACGATCGAAGACACTGCCGAGCTTCTGATCCACAAGCCAAACTTAGTGAATTTCGAGTGCCAGATGTCGCAGTCTTGCTAGCCGTGATGTGGAACCAGTGGGAACAGGTCTTCAAAAAGACTCTGGGCCGTGATCACCGCTCACTCATCAGCGAGTTGCGCGAAGTCCGAAACAAGTGGGCACATCAAAAGCCATTCTCTGGCGACGACGCCTATCGCGCCATGGATACGGCTTCAAGGCTGCTCGCAGCGATTCCGGACACCGCTGCACAGGCGGAAGAGCTTGAAAAGCAGAAGATGGAGCTGCTTCGCGTCCGCTTTGACGAACAGGCGCGCTCCGAAAAACGCCGGAGCGCGGGTACGAACATTGAAAGCCAGGGTGATGCCAGCCTGAAGCCGTGGCACAAGGACGTTCAGAGCGGGAACTACAACCAGGCCGAGTTCGCGGCGGACCTGTGGCAGGTCTATATCGGCGAAGGCTCGGATGAGTACCGCAATCCGGAAGAGTTCTTCCGTCGGACCTATCTGACCGTCAGCCTGAAAGAGATGCTTTCAGGAGCCGGGGCGACCTGCCAAGCCCACCCGACGGGCAGGAGCCTTCCCATAGCGGTGCATTTTGCAACCGATCAAAAGAGAAGATGCCGATGAACGGCATAATGATAGTTTTCAGAGTTGCGACTGATTCAGCGGCTAAGGCTGTAAATACCAGAAGTAACTACGGTAACATTCTTATAACTAGAATGTATATTTCTGGATAAGTAAGGTCTTGTCGTAGCTAATACTTGGCACGCTTACCGCTCATTATTGGCTCAGTGATATTTTTGTTGCAAAGTACGCTTGCTTGAGCTAGAGTGCTGCGCAGAATTCTCAAATAGAGTTTTTGCATCTGAACTTCGACGCAGGCGCACACCTGTTTTCCGAGCAGTGCCCGTTCTCATTCTTGCTTTCTAAAGAAGGTGAACGCCATGCGATATTCTGTTTGCTGCTTGCCCTCCGCTGTCCGCCGAAAGATTGATTCAGTTGCACTTGCGCATCTCTCAGGCGTTTGCCTTCGAGTAGCAGCTCTTATATTTCTCGTGCTGCCAGCTGCATTATTGGCCCAGGTTCCATATCCAACACTCCCGGACAACGGCCCAACACCCCTGAGTCCCCTGGGAACGCCGCCTGGAATCAGCAGCCAAGGTACGAATGAAAGCGTATCGCCCATGAATGGCGCTCTTAGCGCATACATTCCCCTTCTTTCGCTTCCGCAGCGAGGCGGCTATTCTCTCAACCTCGGATTTGTCCACCACAGCAATCTCTATAGCCTTCAGCAAGTCACAGATGTCGAAACTACCGTAGCCACCTCGGACGGGACGAATGTACTCGTGGATACGATCAATTATCACGATTCGATGGCCAGGAACAGCGATCCGTTGGAGATCAATCTGCCACGACTACAGTTTTCCTATGAGTATATGGGCGACTATTCTTATTACATTTCAACCGCCTTTTATTGGGGGGAAGTATTCTGCGCCACGAACTTCACCTTCACCGACTGGTCCGGCAACAGCCATCCGTTCGAGAATATAACCGCCTGCAACACCAGCCAAGCGGGTCGAGTCACTAAACTTCCTGGCAATACGGACGCGTCCGACGGATCCTTTTACAGGCTTGACACAACGAACCTGAATGACCTTAAAGTTCTGTCCCCAGACGGAACGACGTATCACTTTACCTGGGCGAGCGATCCTCAATCCGGTAACGTAGAGGATTTTTATGGCGCTCGCGCTAGTTCTATCGTGGACGCCAACGGCAATCAGATTTCGATTCAAACAGGACAGAACGGGGGCGCGCCGTCTTATACCGTTACCGATACGCTGGGCCGCACGATCGGTATTACCTCTACGGCCATCAGTTACAAAGATTCCAATGGAACCGCCCAGCAGATTGCGGTTAACACAACAGTGTCTTCCCAGACGACCCCATTCGATTTGGGCCTGACGTGCCAGTACAACGGCCCTCAGCAGCATCCTCCGTTTGTCAACCCGACCGTAGGAACACCAACCTCCCCGATAAACTATCCGACCCAGACGCAGACCTCTATTGTTTTTCCGGCTTCTGCCGGGGGCGGCGCAAAAACCTATCTGCTGACCTTCGACCAGGACGATCGGCTGACCAAAATTCAGTATCCCGACGGCGGATATAGGCGATATGACTACACCTTAATCAGCGGAGGCTCGCAGCTGATGGGAAACGTGCTCTGCTCGTATGGCGTGAACGAGGTACTGGATAAATATGAGTGCTCGTCTTCCAGTGGCTCTTGTTCCACAGAACAAAAGACGTCGTATGCCGCAACCCTCGCCAATGACTCTGGCGTGAGTTTCAACGGAACCATGGCCGTTACCGATCCTCTCGGCGATACAGACACGCATGCCTACAACACGACCAGTAGAACGCGCACCAATCCCCAGGAGACCGAGGAGGTCATCAAAGGCTCTTCCGGCAATGTACTGCGCACGATTCAATATCAATATCCCAATATTGCCCCTCCGGGAGCCGGGCAATACAGCTTTGACATCACTTTTCCATCCGTGGTAACGACGACCCTTAATGATGTTTCGCCGACAATTTCGACAATCACCAACAACACCTATGAGCCGTACACCGCAGGGCCTTACGGCAATGCGGTGGTCCTGGACAATCCCACCGAAATCGACACGACCGATTACAGCGGCTCCGTGATCCGCAAAGTTTCGCAGCAGTGGGAACCGGCATCCGCATTCACTTCCTCTCCGCTGATTCTTGACCGGCTGCAAAGCAGGACGACCACCGACGCGACGGGCAACGTGTCCTCCACGCTCACATACGGCTATGACACATCCGGAAATGTTACGAGCGAGAAAGTCAGCGGAATTAGCGCGGGGCCTTTCACGACATATTACTACCGAAACAGCTATGGCCAGATCACTTCCATCGTTGATCCACTAACCCACCCCACGACGATCGGGTATGCCGACAATTGGTCTGCCACTGGAGGAAGCTGCGTCCCGGCAAACGATTCCGCCTATCCGACGAGCATTACCAACGCGCTCAATCAGACCACCAGCTATAGCTACAATTCGTGCAGCGGGACCATCGCAAGCGTCACAGATCCCAACAGCGCGACGACAAGCTATACCTATGACGCGCTGAATCGCGTGACACGGGTCAATTATCCGGATGGAGGCACAGATGTGGTCACCTACAATGACGCCCCGACGGCGACAGTGACCTCCAAGGTCCTGCGAAGCGGAAGCGATTATCTGGTGACAACCACCACCTATGACGGTTGGGGTCGCACGTCTGAAATGGAGGAACCGTCGTCTGCCAAGGTGGACACCAGCTACGATGCGCTCGGGCGGGTCGCGTCCAAGTCCAACCCGTATTATTCGTCGACGGACCCGCTCTACGGAACGACCAACTACACCTACGACGCGCTCAACCGCCCGACTATCCAGACGCAGCCAGACGGGAGCAAGCTTCAGTGGTGCTATAACGATGCGGCGTCCCAGGGCCAAACCAACTGCGCCGCGCATCTGGGCAGCGTGACCGGCGAGTGGGTGGATTTCACCGACGAGGCTGGCAAGCACTGGCAGCGGACCAGCGATAGTCTTGGCCGGCTCACGGAGGTCATCGAGGACGCGGGCGCGGCGAACTTGGAAACCGACTACAGCTACGATGCACTCAACAATCTTCTCCGCGTAGATCAGTGGGGCGGCGCGCACGGCAGCGTCGGCGACCGCGTCCGCACCTTTAGCTACGACGGACTTTCCCGGTTGCTCTGCTCCTCGAATCCGGAAAACTCCACTTCGCTCTGCCCGACAACTGGAACAACTTCGTATACGGCCGGCACCATCGGCTATACCTATGACGCGGACGGCAACGTCAGCAGTAAAATCTCTCTGTTGCCAAACCAAACGGGGTCCGCGACTCTTACCACTTCGTACACGTATGACAAGCTGAACCGGCTCACAAATGTCAGCTACACGGACGGCCTAACCCCGAGCAACTCCTATTTCTATGACACGGCTCCGACATGGTTGTCCGGCCAGAAGAATCTGATAGGACGGCTTGCTTACTCCGAAAATAGTTACGCCGGTGGAACTTCGGGAAAAGCCACCGAGACCGCTTACAGCTATGACGCCATGGGCAGAGTTCTCCAGAAATGGGAGCAGACGCCGTCGTTGTCGCCGAACCTCGATACGGTTACCTCAACTTATGACCTAGCGGGCGATATGACCAGCGCGACCACAGCGGCGGGAACAGCGCTCACCTACAACTACGACGTTGATGGCAGGGTTTCGACGATCACCAGCAGTTTGAATGACGCGCAGCATCCGGGAACGCTCTACACGTTTGACTCGGTAGAGGGCTATTACTCCAGCGGAGCGATGCACAAGGGCACCTTCGGCAACGGGCTGACGGAGACGCAGGCGTTCAACAACCGGCTGCAGCCCTGCCGCGTGGACGTGAATTCGTCCGGCACGTATCTCTCCCATTGCGCGAGTGCGGCGCCCACGGGCGATGTTCTGGACTTCACGCTGGGCTACAATGCGGGCAGCACCGACAACGGCAATGTGGTTTCCTGGTCGGCGACGGGGCAGCAGGTGTTCAATCGCAGCTACGGGTACGATCATTTCAACCGCATTTCCAGCATGACGGACAGCGCTTCGGGGCAGTTGTGCAAGGGGCTGTCGTGGGCGGTCGACGCGTGGGGCAATGTGACCAGCCAGACGCCGACCGGGGGCAGTTGCTACAGTTTCAGCGCCAGCAGCCCAGGGACGAACAACCGGCTGGCGGCGTATTCTTATGACGCGGCGGGCAATGTGATTTACGACGGTACAAGCCACTACACCTACGACGCTCTGGGGCGCGCGCTTTCGGTGGTGAACAACGGCGGCACGACGAGCTATGTCTACAACGAGAATGGCGAGCGCGTGAGGAAGAACACGTCCAGTGGCTGGACGGAGTACTTCTACGGCATCGACGGAAATGTGCAGAGCGAGTGGAACGGCTCCTCCTGGGCGAACCAGTATGTATATGACGGCTCCAGGCTGCTGGCGATCTATACCAATGGCACGACGGAGTTCATCCACCCCGACCATCTCGGCTCGACGCGGCTGGTGACCGGAGTCAGCCAGAACATCATCGACAACATGGACTACGAGCCCTACGGGCAACAGACAGCCGGAGCCGACGCAACAACGCACAAGTTCACCGGCAAAGAACGTGACTCCGAATCGGGCAACGACTATTTCGGCGCCAGATACTACGCGTCTACGATGGGGCGATTCTTGTCCCCGGATTGGGCGGCGAAGGCTGAACCCATTCCGTACGCAAGGTTGGACGATCCACAGAGCTTTAACCTGTACACCTACGTTCAGAATGATCCCCTCGTTCGAGTTGATGCGGATGGACATATCGATTGGGAATATCTCAAGGAAGAATTGGAGCAGGTCTTCTATGCCAAGTCAGGCATCGGAGTTGGTTATGGAGCCGAGCTAAAATTTACAAAATATGTGGCGGCTAAGGCGGAGGCGAAGATAGGTA
Source organism: Acidobacteriaceae bacterium (assembly GCA_035945555.1). Classification (GTDB taxonomy): domain Bacteria; phylum Acidobacteriota; class Terriglobia; order Terriglobales; family Acidobacteriaceae; genus Silvibacterium. The sequence continues at coordinate 883 of DASZAG010000098.1, read as the reverse complement.
CGGAGACAAAGGCTACCGTCAATGGAGAACGCACGGTTGCTAAGGCAGAAGCCAGCGTAGGTGTAAAACTGGGTAATAAGGAAGTCAATAAAAGCATTTCTGTTGAGAGCCAAATTGAGAAGGACAGCAAACTTACTATTCCCACAACAATGCCAAAATTTCAGTGTTGCTCTACAAGTGCGGGTTCAGGCTCCGTACAGGGTAGTTCAAGCGGCAATGACATAGAGTTAGGTGCTCAAGTCGGCGCATTTAGTGGTGCAATTGGCGTCGACGTTGATAAGCTGAAACAATTTGGTCAAGACGTGAACGTGCAAATCAACCAGGAAGTGGAAGACTTCGAGAATAAAGTTTTACCCAAGCCATTCGCAGGGTCGTCGGGGGGGTGATGGTCGTTCGCGGTTTTGATAGCCTGAGTGCGCGTGCTAAAGATCGAGGCTTACTATCTCTTGGATGGAGAGGGGGAATCCGTGAGCTACTATGTACTGAATAACAAGTATACGATTCCAGGATTTCTGTTTAAGGCGGTTGCCTCATGGGTAATCGTGATCGCGGGCTTGACGGTCATTTTGTTATCCGATTGGGGCCTCGCTGCGACAACGCATTTCCAGCTTATCAAGTCATTTCCGGGCCCGCTGATGTCACTCTTAGATTGGTGTGGTGCCTACGGAGGGATCGGAGCAATTTGTCTCTACATGACAATGTGGGTCTACTGGATAGGAGTGGAACGTTCGCCGATCATAGCCCGAATTGCGTGGTTTTTAGTTCTTCTGTTTGGCTTAATGTTCGGCGCTCTGATATATGCGCTCGTCGTGTGGAGAAAAAGTGTGACGAAGATCGACGGGCCACAGCCCATTCGCAATGCTTCCGTTACTGGATGATTTCA
>DASZAG010000097.1:0-27053 GCA_035945555.1 Acidobacteriaceae bacterium | reverse complement strand
CGTTCGCAACAATGTGAAGACCGCCGTTCAATCCATCTCCGATCGGCGCGAGTCAGAATGGGATGTGCTTGCGAATGGCCATTACGATAGGAGCACTGAAAGCGGAGTAATGAGATATCTGACTAATGCATTCATCATGTTTATGTTGGTGGCTCCATCAGGTTCCCAAGCTCCTGCGGCTATGACGGCCCCATAAACTATTCACCATATGCACCCTGCAACTGATAATCCTCTATGAAGCGCGCCATGTTCATTATCCTTCTCTTCGCCTGCTCCATTGCCCCAGCGCAACAGCGAGCAGTGCTTGACGCGGATTCTCCTCGCACTCCCCCCAGGGTGCAGCTTAACAGGGGCACCGCTAGCGTCACCACGGGCGGCGTAATCGACGGAGGCCAAGCGCAACCGAAATCTCTGATGTTTCAGATTAGAGGGCTTGACCTACAGGCGCACGGCGCCGCGGGGAACACCGTATTGCGGCTTGAGACCCGCCTAACGAACGTAAGTTCTGCGTCAGTAGAAATTCCGATCGGCACCGATTTCGACTCGGTCGTCACCAACTGCGGGAACGCACCAGCGCATGAGGCAGACATAAGCATCTCAATAGAAACTCCCGGATCCACGAAACAAACGCTCCATATGGGTAACCCACATTGGTTCGGTTGCGGAGCGATCAGCGGCAGCGTCATTGCTCTCCGACCCGGAGAGTGGATCACCTATCGAGGGACAGCGCAAATTCCAGTAAACATAGAACTTCCTACGTATCTAGAGGGAAGTTGGAGCCTCGCCGACCTCAAGTTTACGGCCGGAAATGGCGGCGTGATCGAAGATCTGTCCGTCCATACCGTAATCGTTTCGCCGGAAGAGGAGCTTCGATAGCCGAGCGCCCCGGGCCGGACCCCGAAGGAGATATCATCCCGGCAGGCACGCAGGAGGGCAGCGCGGAAATAATCGGCATCGAAGCCGACAATCAACACATCCTGCTCGCCGTGGACTCAGGTGTCTACAATGTCCGCAAAGCCACATGTAACCCGACTTGCACAACCTCAATATCAGGTGATCTGATTCTTTCTGCTGCTCGTGGCTTACATATTGGTTGACCTCCCACCCCGTCAACATCAAAAAAGCAAAACGGGAGAGCCGAAGCTCTCCCGTCATAACTACTTTACTTTGTATGAAGTGCAATTTTTAGAGATCGGTCGTCGAGTCCTCAATCGCGAGTCGGACGTTCCCGTTTGACCTTGCCAGGCGGCGTACAGCCTCCGGCTTGTCCACGCTGGCCTTCAGCATCACCAGCGCCACCGGAACGCTGCGCCCGGCGGACTTGATGACGTCGACCGCCCGTTCGCGTCCGATGCCGCACGCCCGGATCAGGATTCCGATGCCACGCTCCACCAGCTTCGAGTTCTGCATGTGGACGTTGACCATCAGGTTCTCGTAGACGTACCCCATGCGGGTCATCGCTCCGGTCGTGATCATGTTCGTGATCATCTTCTGGGCGGTTGCGGCCTTCATGCGTGTCGAGCCGGAGATGACCTCAGGGCCGACCTCGGCCACAATGGCGATGTCTGCGGCAGCCGACAGCGGTGTGTTGTGGTTGCAGGTAATGCAGGCTGTCTTGGCGCCGCGAGCGCGGGCGTAGGCTATGGCGGCCACCACATAAGGAGTGCGTCCGCTGGCCGAAAGGCCGATGATCACGTCCTTGCGGCTTGGGCGGCGGCGCGCGATGTCGCGTTGGCCCAGCTCTTCGGAGTCTTCATTGACCTCGACCGGCGAGGCCAATGCCTTGGGCCCTCCGGCCATCAGGTACTGGATGGTCTGCGGCGAAGTAGAGAAGTAGGGTGGACACTCGCATGCGTCGAGTGAGGCAATGCGCCCGCTCGATCCCGCTCCTATATAGATGAGCCGTCCGCCATCGCGCAGACTGCGGGCGACGGCATCGATGACTTGAGCAATTTCCGGAAGCGCTTTCTTAACCGCCCCGGCGACCTTTGAATCTTCGTGGTTGATGATGCGTGCAATCTCGAGCGCCGACTTGGTGTCGAGCCCCTGTGATGCCTCGTTCGCACTCTCGGTGGTCAGGTCGTGCAGGCTCATGGATGAAATTCCCGGCGTGTAATTTGAAGTTCTGATGCCGGTCTGCGGTTGCGTCAAAGTGGCCATATTATCCAAACTTCCGGGGCGTTCCGCCCGGACGTGTGCTGCCTCATTGTACCGCCCTGCCCGCAGGCTTGGCCATTGAATTTTATGGAGCCCCACCGGGCGTTTCAGCCCCGATTGTCTTGACCTGAGCGCGTGAAAGCACCTAAGATTCTCCCGAACCTAAAGATTGTTTTTCTCCCCCTGGTCAATTCATGGAATCTGTTATAGGCCAGACTGTCTCTCATTATTCCGTAACGCGCAAGCTGGGCAGTGGCGGCATGGGCGTTGTCTATGAAGCCGAAGACTCGCAGCTGGGTCGGCGCGTCGCGCTGAAGTTTCTGCCGCAGGAGATGGCGCAGGACGCGCACTCGCTCGAACGCTTCCAGCGCGAGGCTCGCGCAGCATCCGCGCTGAACCATCCCAACATCTGCACCGTGTATGCGATTGAGCAGCACGACCGCCAGCCATTCATCGTGATGGAGCTGCTGGAAGGGCAATCGCTCTCGTCGATGGTGGGACATCACCCGGTCGAGATAGAGACGCTGCTGGGCCTCGCCATCCAGATCGCCGACGCGCTTGAGTCGGCGCATGCGAAGGGCATCGCGCATCGCGACATTAAGCCGGCCAACATCTTCGTGACGACTCGCGGGCGAGCCAAGATTCTCGACTTCGGCCTCGCGAAGGTCGAGGGTTCGACTGCGGGCCTGGACGGCGTAACGCAGCTGGATAGCATGAAGGGTCAGGAGCTCACGACGCCGGGAACTACCCTGGGCACCGTCTCCTACATGTCGCCTGAACAGGCGCGCGGCCAGTTCACGGATTGCCGCACCGACCTGTTTTCTCTGGGAACGGTGTTCTATCAGATGGGAACCGGCGTTATGCCATTCACTGGCGAAACACCGGCAGTGATCTACGAGGCGATTCTCAATCGCGATCCTGCGCCCATTCTGCAGGTGAATCCATCTTTGCCTCCCGGCTTTGCGCGCATCGTAGAAAAGGCTCTTGAGAAGGATCGCAACCTACGGTATCAGACGGCAACTGATCTGAAGACGGATCTGATTCGGCTGAAGCGTGACCTTGATTCAGGGAACAAGCGACCCGGCGACTCAGGAGAGAGCCGCGCTGGGAAGCACGGTTTAAAGTCGGTGGCCGTTCTCTATTTTGAAAACCTGAGCGGCTCGAAAGAAGACGAGTACTTCCGCGATGGCATTACGGAAGACATCATCACCGAGCTTTCAAAGATCAAGGGGCTGAATATCTTCTCGCGGCCGACTGTGCTTGCTTATCGCGACAAGCAGGTGACGCCCGCGCAGATTGGCCAGCAACTCGGAGCTTCGTATGTGCTAGCCGGAAGCCTGCGGCGTTCTGGCAGTCGCCTGCGCATCAATACGCAACTGGTGGATACGGGAACCGATTTCCCGATGTGGTCAGAACGCTACGATCGCGAAGTGAAGGATGTCTTCGAACTTCAGGATGAGATTGCCAGCAAGATCGCCCAGGCTTTGCGGATCACGCTTTCTCCGCAGGAGCAGCAAGCGCTGGCCTCGAAGCCCACGGACAACATGCAGGCGTATGACATTTATCTCCGTGGCAAGGGTTATGCCCGCCGACTGCAACGGCAGGACATGGAGTTCTCCGTGCAGATGTTCCAGAACGCCATCAGTCTTGATCCGAACTTCGCGTTGGCATATGCGGCGTTGGCGAATGTGTGCGCGCAGAACTATTATCTGCATGGGCGTGATCCGGCATGGCTTGACCGGGCGATGAGTGCTTCGGGTACGGCAGTAGTCTTGCGGCCGGATGTCCCGGAGGTGCAAATCAGCCAGGCATGGATCCTGTATGCCAATGGCAAGTTCGACGAGGCGTTGGCAGTTGTCCGCAAGGCCATTGAGCACAAACGCGATTGCGAAGGTGGCTATTACCTGCTGGGGCGCACGCTCTTTGCTTCCGGGCGCTATCAGGAAGTGATTGACATGGCCGAGGCAGCGATCGATGCGAGCGGCGACGACTACAACGTGTACGTTCCCCTAATAAACTCGTTTAGCGCGCTAGGCAAAGAAGAGGCGCGACGCAGTTGGTCCCAGAGAATGAAGTCAGGGCTTGAACTCCATTTGCATAAAGTTCCGGAGGACGCGCGCGCTCGAATGCTTCTGGCGGGGTGCTTTGCGTCGCTGGCTCGACCTGAGGAGGCGAGCAGGGAAGCCAGTCTGGCCATGACACTGCGGCCGAATGAGGCGAACGTGTTGTACAACGCGGCCTGCGTCTTCTGTCAATTGAAGAAAAAGCCCGAAGCGCTCGATGCGCTGCGCAAAGCCTGGGAAGCCGGTTGGACCGACCCGAATTGGGTTCGTCACGATCCCGATCTTAGCCTGCTGCACGACGATCCCGAATTCGACAAGCTGTATCCTCCGAACGCGATGATCGGCAGCCAGTGAAGGTCGGAGGCCTGTTTCAGGCTCAGAATCATCGGCTCAATGCAGCAGCGATTGCATCGTGAAATGCCGGACGCACTTCCTGGATGGTATTGTTTGCGCGATCGGGCCAGGTGCGGTTGGTCAGCAGCACTACAGCGAGCCGTCGCACGGGATCGATCCAGAGTGAAGTCCCCGAAAAACCCAGGTGTCCGATCGACTGCGGGCTGAAATGTTTTCCTGAAGAAGATGGCTGGCTGGGCGTGTCCCACCCAAGCGCTCGCGTAGTTCCTTCCGGCTTGGGCGGACGCGTAGCGAATAGCTTCACCGTTTCGGGCCGGATGAACTGGCGCCCAGATTCGGTTTTGCCGTTAGCGAGAAAGCAGCCGGCAAAGCGCAGTACGTCCTTGCAATTGGAGAAGACGCCGGCGTGGCCGGAAACGCCCCCGAGAGCGTAGCAGTTCTCGTCCTGAACTTCGCCTTGAATCACGCGGTGACGAAACGTGCCGTCCCTCTCCGTCGGAGGAATTCTGTCACGCCACTCGGGCGGAGGGCAAAAGCGGGCAGTTTCAAGGCCAAGTGGCACCACGATCTGGTCACGGAAGAAGCCGTCGAGTCGCTCTTTGGCGATTACATCCAGTGCTTTTCCGAGCAGGATAAAGCCAATGTCGGAGTATTCCACACGCGTATCCGGCGGACATTCCAACGGCACGAGAAGCGCGGCCCGCAGCATGGCTTGCGGCGAGTGGTGCCTCTCAAAGAGACGAGCATACGCGGGCAGTCCCGACGAGTGGGCCAGCAGAGAGCGAATGGTGACGCGATGCCGATCTGATCCTGGCTCTGCGTCAACAACGAAACCGGGGATGATGTCACTCAACTTCGAGTCGAGGTTGAGAAGCTGCCGATCGTAAAGCAGCATGGCCATGGCAGTGGTTGCGATCACCTTCGACAGGCTGGCGAGATCGAAGACGGTCGACGGCGTAACGCGAGGCGATGCCATATCGTATGTAAACCGGCCGACGGTATTGAGCGCGGCTACTTTGCCATCGAGAAGGACTCCATAAGCCGCACCGGGAAAGGCGCGGGCGAGGACGGCATCTTCCAGTACCCGATGCGCGGCAGGGAAGCGAAGCTCGGTGGTTGGCTGGACGATCATGCCTGCCGCTTATGCTACCAGCGTCGGGTTTCACGCGTCTCATCTATTAGGTTGAGAAAGCGATAAAATAGACCCAGTGAAATCGCACGATGACTGACCAGAACACCGACCCAAAACTTGATTCGAAATCCGACGCTATTTCGGCGGGGGCCGGCGAGCATCGCCTCGGTTTGCTGCTCCGGGATGTTCTGATCTCGATTGCCGCATCATTCCTTATCATCACCTTTGTTTATCAGCCGGTGCGTGTTGAGGGTACGTCGATGCAGCCGGAGCTTCGCGACCAGGATCGCCTCTTTATCAACAAGTTCGCGTACCATTTTGAGAACATCACGCGCGGGGATGTGGTGGTGTTTCATTACCCCCGTGACCCTTCGAAGAGCTATATCAAGCGCGTGATCGCGCTGCCGGGCGATACTCTGCGGATTGTTGACGGTCAGGTCTTTGTAAATAACAAAGCCGTTGCTGAGCCGTATGTTCCGGAACGCTATCGCGATGACCGCTCGCTGCCTGAAGTGATGATTCCGCCGAGCGAGTACTTTGTGATGGGCGATCACCGGTCGATATCCAGTGACAGCCGCGACTTCGGACCTGTGCCACGCAACCTTATATACGGCAAGGCTGCTTTCGTCTATTGGCCCGCCGACAACATGGGTGTGGTGCGGTAGCGCTACTCCCGTTGGTCGTGGAGCGCGCTACCTGTTCACATGCATTACCATCGGCCCTTGATTCTGGAAGCCGATGCTGATGTCTATACCGGTCCGGGTGTCCCATTTAGCCTGGGGCAATTGATAGTTGAAGACCACTTCGCCTTCCACCTGCTGGCCGGGCTGGATTGTGATGTTCCGGTGCAGCGGCGGCTTCTGAAAGGACTTAGTATCAGGATAGGCGATGAAGACCTTATCGAAGTCCGATGCTGACGCGGCGTCGGAGCGGTCCGTTTCTCCCGGCAGGTTGGCCACTGCCCATATGTCCTGGATATAGAGCGGGGCTTTTGAGACGTTCTTGATCGTGACGTCTGCAAAGACGAGTACCTCGTCGTAGTTCTCGGTCTGGCCACCGACGCCTTCCGTGGTGGTGGGCTGAGTGAACGAATGGTGGATGGGATAGAAGTTTACGCCGAGGACCTGCCCCTTATAAGGAGTGGGAACCCAGTTCACCCAGACGTATCCGCCGACGGTGCCGGCGGCGATTACGATGGCGGCGATGATGATGATGACTATTCGATACGACGGATTGTCTTCGCTCATAGTTCGAGTGTTCGAATTGTACTCCTACAGTATTAGCAAACCTAGGCTGGGCGGGGACGCAATGCGGCAAGGAAATCCGGAGCGCTCCGCGTGTTCAGCACATACTGCTTTGTAAGCCACGCACGGCGGAGCTGGCGGACTCCGTAACGCATCTTCTCCATGTGGCTGGTGTGATGCGAGTCAGTGTTAATGACGATGCCGCAGCCCAGCTCTTTTGCCAGCCTGAGATCACGATCGCAGAGGTCCAGCCGGTCCGGATAGGCGTTATGCTCCATCGCAACGCCCAACTCCGCGGCGCGACGCAGAATGACGGGCAGTTTGATTTGGAAGGCCTCGCGGCGCAGCAGGAGCCGTCCCGTGGGATGGCCGAGGATGCGGACGTAAGGATTTTCAATTGCGCGAAGGACGCGCGCGGTCATCTCTTCTTCCGGCTGATTGAAGAGTGAGTGGACGCTGGCTATAACCACGTCCATCTGCGCCAGCACTTCGTCGGAGAGATCGAGAGCGCCATCGCCGAGGATGTCCACTTCTATTCCAGCGAAGATGCGGATGCGCCCCTCCATGTCTTGATTCGCGCGGCGAATGCGGAGGATGTGGGCGAGCGCGCGTTGGTCGTCAAGGCCGTTGGTCATGGCCAGGTTCTTGGAATGGTCGGTAATAGCGATGTACTCATATCCGCGCGCAACGGCGGCCTCAGCCATTTCGCGGATGGTGTTGCGGCCATCGGTTTCGTTGGTGTGCATGTGCACGTCGCCGCGAATATCGCCCTGCTCAATAAGAGTGGGAAGCGTGCCGGCTTCGGCGGCTTCGATCTCGCCGTTGTTCTCGCGCAGTTCGGGCGGGATCCACTGGAGGCCGAGGGCCTGATAGATCTCGTGCTCGGTGATTCCGGCCACTACTGAACCGTCATCGACGCGGGCCAGCGCGTATTCGTTCAGTGTGTAGCCGCGCTTGAGGGCACGCTGGCGGATGGAGACATTGTGGGCCTTCGACCCAGTGAAGTATTGGAGGGCTGCGCCATAGGAGGCTTCGGGAAGGAGCCGCACGTCGACCTGGAGTCCGGTGCGCAGGTTGAAGCTGACTTTGTTCTGGCCCTTCGCGATGAGATCGGCGATGGGCGGATATGCGGCGGTGTACTCGACGGCGGCGGAGACTTTGTCCTCGGCGCAGGCGGGGCCAGTGACGAGGATGTCGAGGTCTCCACAGGTTTCGCGCCCGCGACGGAGCGAGCCGGCCGGCTCAATCGTGGTGAAGCCGGGGAAGGCCCGAAGGTATTCGATGAGGCGCTCGGCGGCGGTCTCGGCTGCATCGATGAGGAAGCGCCCGCTGTTCTTCTTGTAGTCCTCGATGCCCTTTCGTAGCTTCTCGATCTGCTTTGCGCCGAACCGCGGGAGGTCATTCAGCCGTCCCGCGGTGATTGCATCCTCAAGCTCTTGAATGGAGGCGATTTGCAAGGCGTCCCACATGAGCGCGACGGACTTGGGCCCCATGCCGGGAAGCCTGAGCAATTCCAGCATGGTGGGACGGTACTTAAGTAATAGCTCATCGCGGAGCTGGAGGCTCCCGGTCGCCTGCATGGTCTGGATATTGGCAGCCATTCCTTTGCCGATGCCGGGAATGGCGAGCAGCTTTTTCATGTCGTCAGCAATTTCGCTGAGCTGAAAGGTGCAGGACTCCACTGCTTCGGCAGCGCGCCGGTACGAGCGGATGCGGAAAGGATCGCCTGCACTGATTTCGAGCAGGTCGGCCGTTTCCGAGAAGAGTTGGGCTATGGTGCGGTTGTCCATTGCCATTTCAGACTACGCCGGGTTGCGTGGATACACAGTCGATCGCCAAAAAACGTAAGATATTGATTTTAAAGAATTGATGTCGGCGGCTTTCCGCGCATAATATTCAAAATAAATGGCTTAACTGCATAATATTGATTCCAGGCATTTTACCGGGAAATCGCAGAGCAAAGACCACCGAACTGAGTCCCATATATTCAGTATATCGAGTGGGGGGAAACTCAGGTGCATTCTGTGACAAGAATTTGGGTCTTTGCTTTGTGTAAGTTGCGGGGAACCGATCGCGACGGGTATTGACACGGCAACGCCGGACGGTGCTGGTATGCAACGGTCCGGCGTCGGTTAACAGGGAAGGTCAGGCGGCGTTTTGGTGACGGGTGACCTGGTCGGCTTGTGGCCCCTTTTGGCCCTGAACGATGTCAAATTCGACTTCGTCGCCTTCCTTCAGACTTTTGTAACCATCGATTTGAATTGCGCTGTAGTGAACGAAGACATCAGGTCCGTCATCTCGTCCTATAAAGCCGTAACCCTTCGCATTGTTGAACCACTTCACCTTACCCTTATACTGAGCCACGAGCCGTACCCTTCCTTGAAGCAAATTACGGTTGGGGATCGACACCAACCTGCCTGATTAAGAGACGCTGTTTGGAGTGGTTTGGTTTTCCTGTGCGGGGTTGTGGAGAACTGGATTAGGCACGATTCTGCTGCGAATATTCTGCAGTCAATCTTTTTTGTTTTTGATCATGTTGGCGAGTTATGAGAAGGATGGCGCAGGCGATCAGGGCCGGCACCGCGAGAGTGAGGACGCCACGTTCGTAGGTTCCGGTGATGTCGTGGGCAAAGCCGAGCCACGATGGGCCGATGAGCCCTCCGCAAATGGACAGTGTGTTGATGATGGCGATTCCGACGGCGGCAGATTTGCCATTCAGAAATGTTGTGGGTAGAGACCAGACGGGTGGTTGAGTGGCCATTCCAAACATGAAGAAAAAAGCGAAGGCTGAGAGTACCAGCCAGGAAAGCGATGAGAGCGAGATAGTCAGATAGACCGCTGCCAATCCAAAAGTGGGAACAAGAGTGTGAAAGTATCGCTCGCGATTGCGGTCGGAGAGCCATCCGCTGAATAACATTGCGGCTGCTCCGAGCAACCCGAATAATGCGACGGCGAAGCCGATATTGGTATCGCTGAGCCCGGTGGTCTTTTTGATAAGGGTGGGCATGATGAAGCTGACACCATACCAACCGGTGTACATGCAAAAGAGAAACGTCCCGATGAGCCAGACGCGAGGTTCGCGGAATGCGCTCGCGACACTTTCATGGCTATGCTCTTCGCGCTTGTTCGCGGCTTCACTTTCGAGTCGGCTGACAATCCAATGCTGCTCATCGGGAGTGAGCCAATGCGCCTTATGCGGGCCGTCAGGAAGATACCGCAGAAAAAGAAGGCTCATAAGGATTGCAGGCAGACCCTCTGCCAGAAACAGCCACTGCCATCCAGCGAGATGCAGATGACCATTCAAGTTGAGCAGCACGCCGGCGACTGCACCCATAACAACAGAGCTGAGCGGAATGGCGACGTAGAAGCGGCTGATGGCCCGGGATTGTGCAGCTGCCGGAAACCATTGCGACAGGTAGTAGATGATTCCTGGGAAAAAGCCTGCTTCTGCTGCGCCAAGCGCGAGCCGCGCCAGATAGAACTCGCGCGGTGTTCTGACGAACATCATGGCCATGGAAAGCAGGCCCCACGTGAGCATGATGCGGGAGAGCCAGCGGCGTGCTCCTACGCGAACGAGGAGCAGGTTGGAGGGGACTTCGCAGATGGCGTAACTCAGGAAGAACAATCCCGCGCCGAGGCCGTATGCTGAGGCGCTGAAATGCAGATCGTGATTCATTTGCAAGGCCGCAAAGCTGACGTTGACGCGGTCGACGTAGGCGATGAGATATCCGACGCAGAGGAGCGGAAGCAGATGGAGCGTTGCCTTGCGAAGAGCGGCGCGTCCGATCGCAGCTTCATCAAGAGCGGGAAAGGGCAGGAAGGGCGTCGGGATTTTAGTGCTGGACAGGCAGCATCTCCGCGCTGGGATTGTTGGAGATGGTAGCACGGCGATGTGTGCCAAGCCGACGGGGAAAAACAAAAGGCCCGGACTTTCGTCCGGGCCTCTCGCTGTTTCAATTACGGAACGTTGAGTGTAACCGTGGTTGTTTTGGTTATGCTCCCGCTCTTTCCGGTGATGGTGACGGTGTGGTTGCCGAGGGTTGCCGTGCGGGAAATCTTGATGGTCAGGGTTGAGCTGCCCGATCCAGTTATGGATGTGGGGCTAAACGAGAAGGTTACCCCGCTGCCTGTTGCCGAGGCCGACAGGCTGATGGCGGAATTGAATCCGCCGCTCGCTGCGGTTGTGACTGTGACATGACCTGAGGACTTTCTGGCCACACTGAGCGAAGAAGGCGCAGCCGAGATGCTGAAGGTTGACGACGTATTGGTGACGGTGAGCGAGACGGTAGTGGATTCATTCAGGCCGCCGCCGCTGCCGTTGATGGTGATGTTGTAAGTCCCGGCGGCGGTGCTGGAGCCGACGGTGAAGGTGGCGACGGATGTGCCGCTGCCGCCGCTGACGGGATTTGTTCCGAAGGTGACGGTCACGGTGGAGGGCTGGCCGGACGCGGAAAGCGTGACGGAGGAATTGAATCCGTTGGAGGGCGTGACGCTAATCGTGGACTGCCCGCTGCTGCCAGCTGCCACCGTCAACGATGACGGCGAAGCGGAGAGGCTGAAGGATGGCTGCGGTGACGTAGAGCCGGTAAGGGCAGCGAGGAGTCCAGTGTTGGGGCTGCCCCATCCCGTGACGAGATCGTAGCCGGTGACGGCGGAGTAGCTGCCGGAGGTTCCGCTGGTGATGTCATGGAAATCTGCGGCGTATCCGGAGCCGATGTTCTGTTGATAGATGGTTTGGTTGAGAGAGCCGATGGTGGGCTGTCCGGTAGCCACTAGCTGCTGGTTCACGAGCGCGATATAGCCAGCCCACATGGGAGCCGCGAAGCTGGTGCCTCCGTACTCATTGGCGGTGCAACCAGACTGGTCTGCGCAGACGTAGAAAGTGAAATTGGCGTTGGCGGAGACATCAGGACCATTACGGAGAGTGGTCGATCCCTTATTGCTGGAATTGATGACGCCAGAGAGCTTTTGCCAGGATGGGATGGCGATGGGATCAGGAGCAATGCCGCCGCCGCTATCGACCCATGCGGTTTCCGATGACCAAGGGCCGCCGGCGCTGGCTGTGCTGAGGTCGGTGCCTCCAACGGAGACGATGTTGGCGTCATCGGCGGGCCATGCGGCGCTGTTGCCACTCTTCGTCCACGTGGACGAGTCTCCGGAAGCAGCGAAGAAAGTCTGACCCTGCGCCTGCATCTTCTGGAAGTAAACATCGAGAGTGCTGGGATCAGCGGGTGTCCATCCCCACGAGCAGCCGATGGTCATCGGCAGCGGGCTGTGGGTTGTCATGGCGGCGATCATGGCGGTGTCGGTCGATCCGATGTATACGGTGAGGCTGGAGAGGCCGGGAGCCATACCGATAGCCTGCGTCATGTCGAGAGTCTGCTCGGTGTCGTCGCAAAACGGATAAGTGCAGGATGTGCTGGTTCCGTCGGTGGAAAGCAGGGTGATTGGGACACTGTTGGCCTGGTGCGCGTTGCTGAAGTAGGTATTGAGGTCGGCGAGATCGGTTCCGTAGTACTCAAGAAGACCGAGGCTCTGGCCCGCGCCGTTCAGTGAGCCGTTGCCGTAATAGGCTGCGCGCATGTCGCTGCCGAGGAAGGATGCTGACGGGCCCGAACCGGTGGTGGCGTGAGCGATCACCTGCTTCGCATTGAGGCCGTGTTTGGCGGCGAAGTCAGACTTTTTCTCATATAAAGGATGCGGAATGGAGTAATTATTCAGGCCGGAGACGTGCCAGAGCTCGAAATTGAGAGAGGTGGTGGGCTCGCGATCGGGCGAGTAGAAGTTCCGATTTTCCGTGGGGTGTTTGTAGGTCCGCATGGTGATGTGGAATGCGGACTCGACCGAAGAAACAGGGCCGCGAATGACAATGTTCATGCCGTCGCGGGAGCCACCGAGAACCTGGAATCCTGCGGTCTTGAGATAGCTGACAGTTGTGTTGTATTGCGCCAGGCTTGGGCCAAAGCGAGCGGTGAACTCGGCGGGCGTCAGATAGTGATGGAAGGACAGGCTGTTGGGATCGTTGAGTTCGCTCAGGAACTCGTCCAATCCAGCCTGATTGCTGGTGTTCAGAACCACGTTTAGCGTCATCATCTGACTGGCGGGCAATTGTCCGACGAGATGGGCCTGGCCGTTGCGAACGGCGTCCCGAACATGATGGGTTGCGAAGTATTGGGCGTGGGACTCGAACGTGCCGAACGACAAGATGATGGCAACAGCCAGTAGACACTTCCCTAGCTTATGAAGCATTGATGGATCTCCTTTGGGTGTGCGGCCTGGGAGGGAGATAGAGGCCAGAGCGACAGAAGATTGTGGCAGGGGCGAGAGGGGGTGTCAATTGGTATTTTGGGGTGTTTTGGCGGAGCGGTAGGGGGTTATGCGGGCTGAGGAGCGCTTCGGCCTATGCGGCGTGCGGCAGGGGTCTCCGGTTCTCCGAAGACTTCGGGATGGATGGCACGGGCGAGGGCGTCGAGTCCGCTGATGAGGGTGGGCGCGGGGGTATTCAATAACTCATCCGCAATGCAGTAGACGCGGTCCCGGCGGGCGGCGGAGAGGTGGTCCCATTCCCGCGGGGTGATGAGTTTTTCGAGTGGAACGCGGCTCCCGGCTCCGCACCATGCGGCGATGATGACGTCAGGATTCGCTGCTGCTATGGCCTCGACCGTGGTTGTCGAGCCGGGGGTGCCCAGGAAGGTTCCGCCGGCGATTTCGACGAGTTCGGCTACCCATTGCTGGGAGTGAATGAGCGGTTTACCCCATTCTTCGCAATAGACGAGCGGGCGGGAGGGGAGCTTTTCCGTTTGTGCCCGGACGGCTTCGATGGTGGACTGCATTTCGGCGACGATGGCTTCGCCCTTTGCTGAGGCGTTCACAAGGCGGGCGATGTGCTGGATGTCAGCGTAGATGTCGGCTAGCGAATGAGGGGCGAGCGCGAGAACGGGGGTTTCGGATTTGAGGATGGCCGCGAGGGATTCGATGCGGTATGGCACCGATGCCATGACCAAGTCGGCGTGAACAGGCAGGAGTTCCTCAGCTTTTGTGGACCAGGAGTCATGCACGATGGGCAGGTCGCGGGTGCGCAGTGCGGGGACGGCTTCCAGGCAATACTTGGTGCAGGCCGCCAGTGAGTCCAGGCAGCCGAGGCGATCGAGAATGATGCTGACGCTGGGCTGGAGGGAGATGATCTTCATCACAGCTTGGCGTCCGCCATGATGGATTCGGGATAAAAGACGGTCCATTTTCGGCGGCCGGCGCTTTCAGACAGAGCAGGCGACGGGTTCACCGGATATGCGTGTTTTGCGGTGGCGAGCATGGCTTCATCGTGTACGGAGTTGCCGAAAACGATGTCTGGATGGGTGATGCCAGCGGCATTGAGCGCCGTGACTTTGGTTGGGCCGGTAGGGACCTGAATGAGATCTCCGGTGATGCGGCCGTCGTTGATGCGCACCTGCGCCGCGAGCACACGCGAGGGGGGGATATTGAAGCGGCGGACGCCTTCTTCAATGACCCAGTTATTGGTGGAACTGACGGTCCAGATGTCGGCGCCGCGGGACTGAAGCTCCGCGACGAGCGATCGCATTTCGGGGAAGATGTGCGGCTCAATGTGCTGACGGAAGTAGTCGGCGGAGGCGTGGCGAATTTCGTCTTCGCGGAGGTCGGCGTAGAGCTGCACCATTTCGCCGCAGATTTCCTCCTCGGAGACTTTGCCGGCGAGATAGAGGCGGTACTGGGCGTCAATCCAGTCGATGGCGCTGCGGGAGACGAGGCCCGCGTCGATAGACCAGACCATGAATCCGTAGCCTGCATCGCCGCTCCAGAGGGTTCCATCGCAGTCGAAAACGGCGACGGCAGGGGATTGCGACAGGACGGATTGCTGAAACTCTGCCGGCGTATAGCGCCGGGGTTGGGTGACGGTAGTGGTCAAGCTGCTTGCTCCTTCTCTTATTGTGCGTGAGGACGGAGTTCTTTGCACGGAGCCGATTGTTAATTTTGCGCGACTGAGTTCGATCCACCCCTTTTGTGTTGCCTTCAGGAGTTTCCCTGGTTCGCACATGCTGATGAAGTAGGTTCCCTATGATGCGGAAGATGTGATGCGGCGTGTGCGAGGCGCGGATAATCAAGATGTGAGCGAGGGCCGCAATCCGGAGCTGCTGAAGGAATATATCGCCTACGTGCGCGTGGAGAAGGGGCTGCGTCCCCTGAGTTGTGAGGCGTACGAGCGCGACCTGCTGCAGTTCGCGGAATTCCTTGAGGGCGAGGGCGTGCTGCTGGTTGCAGTGCGGCATGCGCAGGTGGCGGGATTTCTGGAGCACTTGCAGCGGCATGGGGTGGAGAGCCGGTCGGCGGCTCGGAAGCTGTCATGCCTGCGCGGCTTTTACAAATGGTTGCTGCTGGACAAGCGGATTGACAGAGACCCGACAGTGAATCTGGAATCGCCGTCGACGTGGAAGGTTCTGCCGAAGTCGCTGGCGGAGACGGAAGTGGCGGCGATGCTGGAGCGTGCCGATGTGAAAGACGCAGACGCCGTTGCGCTGCGCGACCGCGCGATTCTGGAGCTGTTGTATGCCGGTGGGCTGCGCGTGTCGGAGCTGACCGGGCTGCACGTGGAGGATTTGTCGCTGGACGCGGGGCGAGTATTGGTGCGGGGCAAAGGCGATAAGGAACGCATTGTTCCTCTGGGAAGAACGGCGGTGGAGGCGGTGGAGAAGTATCTGCGTGAAGGCCGCGAGCAGTTGCAGCGGAAGGCTCGTGCATCGGGAGCGCTGTTTCTTTCCGTGCGAGGCGCACCGTTGACGCGGCAGTGGATATGGAGACTGGTGAAGTCGTCGGATGGGCATGCGAGTCCGCACATGCTGCGCCATAGCTGCGCGACGCACATGGTAGAGCACGGCGCCGATTTAAGAACGGTGCAGACACTGCTTGGTCACGCGGACATTGCGACGACGCAGGTCTATACACATGTGGCGCTGGGCCGGCTGAAGGCAGTGCATCGGGCGCATCATCCTCGGGGACTGGCCGTCCCAGGCGGACGCGCTTCGCGCCAAGTCAGAGGCGAGTAGAAGCTGGTGGCACTCCCGTTGGTCGTGAGGAGCGAGATTTGATGAGCGTTAAACCGGAAATTATCGAGCGCGTGGATGAGTTTCTGGCGGCGCTGGCGCACGAGCGCAACGCCTCAGCGCATACGCAGCGGGCCTATTCTCGCGAGTTACATAACTTTGCCACGCACATGGTCGCGAAGTCGGAAGCGGGTGTTCCCGTGGCAAAGATCGAACATCAGCAGATTCGCGCCTACCTGAGTGAGCTCTATGGGCGCGGGCTGTCGAAGGCATCCGTAGCGCGGGCGCTGGCGGGGATTCGGTCGTGGTTCAAGTGGATGGCGCGGCGCGGATATGTGGAGCAAAATCCAGCGAGTCTGGTGGCGACTCCGAAACTGCCGAAGCATTTGCCGCGTGTGCCCACGATCGAGCAGATGAACCACGTGGTTGATGCGGTCGCGGGTGATGGCGCGGCGTGGCCGGAACGTGACCGCGTGATCTTTGAGCTGCTGTACGGCTGTGGCATTCGAAACGCGGAACTGGTGGGGCTGAATCTGGCAGATATTCGTTGGGCGAACGAGGCGATTCTGGTTCGGGGCAAAGGGCGCAAGGAACGGCATGTTCCTCTGGGTGACGCAGCGGCGATGGCGCTGCGGGAGTATTTGCCTAACCGAGAGACGCGGCTTGCGGCGGCGGAGAAGCAGACGGATGCGTTGCTATTGAATGCGAAGGTGCGCGGCGAGGGGCGATTGACAACCCGCAGCGTAGGACGCATTGTGAAGCGGATCGCGATTGCGCATGGGCTGCCGTCGGAGGTGCATCCGCACACGCTAAGGCATGCTTTTGGCACTCACATGCTGGAAGAAGGAGCGGATTTGAGGGCGATCCAGGAACTGCTGGGGCATGAGCGCCTGTCGACCACGCAGCGATATACGCAACTCACGGTGGGACAGGTTGCGGAGGTCTACGACAAGACGCATCCGCGGGCGAAGTAAGACCAATAGCCAATAGCAACAACCACCAGTCAGTAGGCAATAGTTGACCTGGCGATTGTTCGGCCGATTCGTCGTGTACACTTGCTTTCGGATTTTGTTTTGAGATTTTTGGAGAGGTTATCTATGTTGTCGTGGAAACGTTTTCAGGCCGCAATATTTGCTGTTGCGGTATCGATGGCTCTTCCGGCCGGGGCGCAAGCGGCAAAACCGCATCATGTGGCGCATCATCAAGCGATGCTGGCCGCCACTCCCCCGATGGGGTGGAATAGCTGGAACCATTTCGCGGAGCGAGTGAACGATGCGGATGTGCGCGCGGCTGCGGACGCGCTTGTGTCAAGCGGGCTGCGTGACAAAGGCTACATCTACGTGAACATTGACGACACGTGGGAGGGCCAGCGCGATGCCGAGGGGAACATTCAGACGAACAGCAAGTTTCCCGACATGAAGGCACTTGCCGACTACGTACATTCCAAGGGTCTGAAGATCGGCATTTACTCGTCACCTGGCCCGAAGACCTGCGCCGGTTACGAGGGCAGCTACGAGCATGAGGCACAGGACGCGAAGACCTATGCGTCGTGGGGCATTGATTATCTGAAGTACGACTTGTGCAGCTTTACGAAGGTCATGCGCGATGAGTCGAATGGGAATCCAGAGAAGGCCTTTGAGCTTGAGAAGGCCGCTTACGTAAAAATGCACAATGCGCTGCAGGCGACGGGGCGGCCGATTGTGCTGAGCCTTTGCCAATATGGATGGAATGATGTGTGGAAGTGGGGCCCGCAGGTGGGCGGCAATTTGTGGCGCACTACGGGCGATATTTCCGACCACTACAACCGGATGGCGCAGATTGGATTTATGCAGGCGGGGCTGGCCAGGTATGCGGGGCCGGGACACTGGAATGATCCTGACATGCTTGAGGTTGGCAATGGCGGCATGAATCTTGACGAGTACAAGACGCACATGACGCTGTGGACGATCCTGGCGGCTCCGCTGATTGCCGGCAACGACTTGAGCAAGATGACTCCGGAGACGCTGGCGCTGCTGGGCAACAGCGAAGTGATTGCGGTGGATCAGGACAAACTGGGTAGGCAAGGCGACCGCGTGCTTGCCATTGGGCCGGAAGAGATATGGGCCAAGCCGTTGAGCGGAGGCGCGAAGGCGGTTGGTCTGTTTAACCGCGCCGAGACTCCACGGACCATATCGCTGAAACTGAGCGAAGTGGGCTTTGGGCCGAATGCCAAACTGCGCGATCTATGGGAGCACAAAGATGTGCAGGCGACTAAAGGCGTCTACACGGTTGTGGTTCCGCGGCACGGCGCAGTGATGCTCAAGGTTTCGCGGTAAACAGATCAAGAGCAGAGAGAAGGCCCGGTATGAAACCGGGCCTTACTTCTTGGTTCGCGCTGCGCCAAGTGTTGCTATTGCACGCTGCCGATCCATGAAGCGAAGGGCGGCAGCACAATGTTCTGCAAGCTGGTTTGATCCTTTAGTGAATCCGCGTCAGTAAGCACCGTATTGACTGTGTTGCCGGAGACGCCTTCGGCTTCGGGATGGAGGGAAACAGTTTGCGACTGCGCTGTAAAGTTCAGCGCAACCACTATGCTGGGGCTTCCATTTACGCTCTTGCGCACATACGACAGGACGGAGGGATTATCTTTGTCCAGCATTGCTTGCTCGCCGTAACGAAGCGTTGGATTAGCGGCACGCATCTCGATCAGCTTTTTGTACCAGTTGAGCAGCGAGTGTGGTTCGCTCGTCTCAGTTTTCACGTTGACGGTGTGATAGTCCGAAGCAACTGGAAGCCAAGTAGTAGTCGCAGTGCTGAACCCGGCGTCTTTAGTGTCGCTCCACTGCATGGGTGTTCTCTCGCCGTCGCGTCCCTTGTACTTCGGCCAGCCAAGTTTGCCGATAGGGTCCTTTACTTCAGCCTTGGTTTTGGGCGGAGTAGTGACCATGCCTAGCTCTTCGCCGTAATACATCATCGACGTCGCACGAGTTGTAAGGAGCACAGAGGCCAGCACGCGCGCGATGGCCTGTCCGTGAACTCCGTCGCCATAACGGTTCCAACTGCGGATATTGTCGTGGTTGTCGAATACGAACAGCGGCCGGTTACCGTTGATTTCAGTTTCGGCCTCGTGGATGCGCTTGCGGAACATTGGAGCATCCATCCTGTTGATCATGCCCACCTGCATGTCCATGGGCAGTTGAAGTAGGTTGTGCTGGGCGCCGCCGTACCACTGGTCGAGGGCCTGCACATTGGGAAGATAGGTTTCCCCGATGAGCACGCGGTCATCAGGATAAGAATCGATCACCTTGCGCAGAGCGCGCACGACTTCGTGGACACCGGGGAGGCTGTCGGTGTATTTGTCGCTGATGTTGGGATCTCCATAAACGTCGGTGCCGCCGAGTTCGGGTTCGTTGCGCAGTTGCGGATCTTCGAAGAGCGTTGTGATGGCGTCCAGTCGAAAGCCTGCAACTCCGCGGTCAAGCCAGAAGCGGACCGCGTCGAACATTGCTTTTTCCACGGCGGGATTGCGCCAGTTCAGGTCCGGCTGCTGCTTATAGAACTTGTGATAGTAAAACTGCTTGCGTGCGGGATCCCACTCCCATGCGGAACCGCCGAACTCCGACTGCCAGTTATTTGGCGGAACCATTCCATTGTGTACATATTTCTTCTGGTACGCAGTGACGCCGGGCGAGTTCACGGGGACACCGTCGTTCCAGCAATACCAGTCAGCTTTGGGATTTGTGCGTGAGCTTGCGGACTCAATGAACCACGGATGTTTGTCCGAGGTGTGGTTCATGACCATGTCCATGATGATGCGGATGTGACGCTTCTTTGCCTGAGCGAGGAGACGGTCAAAATCGGCGAGCGTGCCGTATTGTGGATCGATATTTTCGTAATTGGAAATGTCGTAGCCGAAGTCGACCTGCGGTGAAGGGTAGATCGGCGAAAGCCAGACAGCGTTGATCCCGAGAGACTGCAGGTAATCAAGACGCGAAGTGATTCCATTCAAATCGCCGACTCCGTCGCCGTTTGAATCCTGAAAGCTGCGAGGATAGATTTCGTAAAAGACTGCATGCTTCCACCATGGGCCGTCGCTGCGGTCAGCGGCTGGTTCCTGCGCATAGAGCGGCAAAGTGGCAAGCATTGCTGCGCACAGGGTCAGCGCGGCGATCGGCTTGAATGAAGCCAGACTGCGTCGAGATTTTGCGCGAATCAAGGGGACACCTCCTGGAATGACGTTTCACTATAGCATTGCTCCAAGGATCGACTAGAGCATCGATCACGGAACTGAACTGGGATTTGCGACCGCGACTCCAACGAGTGAATCGGCGCAGCCATAGTAGAGATGCCACTTTCCGTGGAAGAAGACGAGCCCCTCGGCAAATGTGGTTCCCGCCGCATATTGGCCGCTGCGTTCAAATGGCATCTCCGGTTTGAAGAAGGGGTGGTTGGTGCGCTTCAGCGGCTGCGCCGGATTGGTTGCAGAGAATAGAGTCTGCCCGACCGAGTAAGTCGAAGAGGGCAGCGAGAGGTCGGGAGCTAAGGCTGCTTTTCCATCGGCTCCGATAGCGGCGTGGCCGCCGTTCTTTCCGTTGTAAATAAGCAGGATGCCGTTTTTCGTCAGCAGAGCGGGCGGCCCAACTTCAGGCAGGGCACTGTCAAAGCGTCCTGCGCGCGGTGCGAGCAGCACCAGCGGCTTGCCGTCGGCGCCTTCCATGGGATTCCAATGGATCAGGTCATTTGAGGTTGCGAGACCGATATAGCCTTCACCCCAATACATCCAGTATCTTCCCTGCAGCTTCGCAGCTACCAGATGATCGCCATCCAGTCGCGTGAGAATTCCAGCGGACTTATAGCGCAGGTTGGCGTACTTGCCAGTCGAGCCAAAGGCTGGTCCATATTTGGTCCAATGAAGCAGGTCTTTCGATGTGGCAATTCCAATGTCATAGGTTTTGCGATTCCATTGCGTATATGTGAGGACGTAAGTGCCGTCTTCGGCCTGCACTATACGCGGATCTTCCACTCCGCCGGGCCATTCGCGGCTCATCTGCGCGTCCTTTGCGGCATAAAATACCGGTTCAGGCGACTGAGTGAAGTGAATGCCGTCATCGCTTGTGGCCAGTCCGAGCCGCGAAGTATGCATTCCAATGGTGTTCTTTCCTGTATCGTCCTCAGCGCGATATAGGACAAAGACTTTTCCGTTCCGAACAATGGCGGCTGGGTTGAAGGTGTGCTGCGCCTCCCAATGCACAGGCGCGGCACGAAGAGGGTCATGAAATGTCGCCGATGGTTTTGGGGTGATCACTGGCGCATCATTCGCAGGTCTGGTGAAGGGTCCAAGCATCCAGTGGGGAAATGTGGAGGCTGAGAAAGCAGTCGCCATGGCAACGCAGAAGATTGCGGCGACGACGGGAGGGGAGCGACGCATGCGAGGAGTGTAGCAGCTACTATTGGATGGGGCGGAACAGCCGCTTTGCTGCTTTCTGCGGAAAGCGAGAGCTGGCAGCTGGCGAGCGCATTGTGAAAAGGAGCACGCGGAATAGGGATGCACACGACGATGATGAAAGCGTTTGGTGTAATGGGGTCGAGTCTTCTGCTGCTTTCAGGTGCATTCGCAAGCAGCACGACAATGGGGGCTTTTCCGCCGCCGCTTCCTCAAGCGGATATGGTGTTGCGCAACGGTGTGATTGAAACGCTCGATCCGCTGCAGCCGGAGGTTGCGGCGCTGGCGATTCGAGGCTCGCGAATTGAAGCGATGGGGAGCAACGAAGCGATTTCGCACTACATTGGGGCTAATACGAAAGTGGTGGACCTGCACGGCGCATTCGTGACACCGGGGTTTATCGAGGGACACGGGCATCTTGTGGAGACGGGCGAGTCGTTAATAGAGTTGAACGTCGGTAAGGCTCCTGACTGGGATGCAATCGTGGCAATGGTGAAAGCTGCAGTTGCAAAGGCCAGGCCAGGGGAGTGGATTGTGGGGGCGGGTTGGCAACAGAGCAAGTGGCACAGAGTGCCGCAGCCGAATGTGGACGGATTGCCGATGCCGATGAGTCTCGATGCGGTGTCGCCAAATAACCCGGTGATGCTGGATCATGCGAGCGGGCATGCTGTTTATGTGAATGCAGCGGCGCTGAAGCTAGCGGGGATTAATAGCAAAACGCCCGATCCGCCGGGGGGAAGCATTGTTCACGATGCGCAGGGAAACCCGATCGGGATGCTCCGAGATACTGCAATGGATCCGGTAGAAGAGGCTTACAACCGCGATGTTGCGGGGCTGCCGCCGCAGACCGTTGAAGCACAGCACGAAGAGGCATTGAAAGCTTCGGTCGAAAATGAGATTAGCAACGGCATAACCACTTTTGTGGACATGGGCGAGGACTTCAAGACTGTTGATTGGCTGAAGCAGCAGGCGACGAAGGGCCTGCCACTGAGGCTTTATGTCAATATCAATGACGAGTCGGTATCCGAGTTGGACCAGCATCTCGCGCAGTACCGAATCGTGGGGTACGCCAACGATCACTTTACGGTGCGGGGAGTGGGGGAGATCTTATCGGATGGTGCGCTGGGCACGCGCAGCGCATGGTTTCTTGAGCCGTACAGCGATGCCCCCGACGTTACGGGAAAGAATGTGACAGCAATGGATTCGATCCGGCAGATCGCGGAAATCGCCGCTCGGGATGGATTCCAACTCTCGGTGCATGCGATTGGCGACCGCGCGAATCGTGAGACGCTGGATGTGTTCCAGCAAATATTCACTCAGGATCCAGCGGCGCATGCGCTCCGGTGGCGTATTGAACACGCGCAGCACTTGAGTCCCGCCGATATTCCACGGTTTGCGCAACTCGGCGTGATTGCATCCATGCAATCTATTCATGCGTGCTCGGACGCGCCATTTGTGAGCCCGCGGCTCGGCGAGCAGCGCGCGCGCGAGGGTGCCTACATGTGGCAGTCGCTTATTGAAAGCGGAGCGATAGTGCTGGATGGAACGGACACGCCGGTTGAGGACACCAATCCTATTGCAAATTTCTATTGTGGCGTGACTCGGCGCGAAGGGAATGGGAGCTATTTCTATCCCAAGCAGGCAAAGACGCGAATGCAGGAATTGCGTTCGTATACGTGGAACAATGCCTATGCGATTTTTGAAGAGCGCGAACTTGGATCACTTGCTCCCGGCAAGTTGGCTGATCTTGATGTGTTTTCGGGCGACTTGCTGACGATGCCGGTGGACCAGATTCTGCGGACACGCGTGCTTTACACGATCGTCGGAGGCGACATTGTCTACCAACGGCCCGGGGCTGCCGATTGGCGCAGCGGACAGTTGTTTCCGGCAATGGCAGAATTCAATCACGTAGATTGAATTCCGCTACGGGAATCCATTGCGGCTTGACCACAAGAATGCATTCTGGTCCGGTTTCTTACTGTCCTTGCCCCAGGTCCAGTACATGCCGACGTAGGCATAGTTCTCTGTTTGTCCGGCGACTGAGTGGCCGTAGCAGAAGAGAAACTGCCGGTGCTCGCTGTGCTTGAAATGGTAAGAGCCTCCGAGATCGATCATGGTGGAAGCCTGGGTCTGGGGCGCGGCAAAACCTTCGCCTCCATGCGAAAAGACTTCGCCGCCAAACTCCAACGTCTCGCCGAACGTGTATTTCAGCAGAAATCCCCCGTAGGGAAAATCGCGATAGCCTTTCTGCGAAATCACCGTCTCTCCAGCGCCGCCATCCAGGAGCCACTTGCCGATGTTCTTCTGCAGCCAAACCGGAAGCCGGTACCACACCTGCCCCACGCCGAGCCCTTTGTCGTAGCTTCCGGTGGGCATTTCGAACATGGTGAAGGTGCCGATTTGAGGGATGTACTTCGACTCCTTAATGTAGGCAATCTTCGCGCCCAGTTCCGTGTCTGTGAGTCCGAACGCGCTCGGCCCTGTGCCTCCGGGCAGATATGCTGGATTGTTCGTCGGGTTGATAGAGCCCCACGGCAGAATTGCGTGAAGCTGCACTCTCGGAATCGCGCCCCAATTGAATTCGAATGCCGGCCCAGTTGAGTCCATTTCTGCGGGAGTCCCATCCGCAGTGCCGAAAATATAGAACTCGTAGTGGTGCAGATCGACCGGTACTGGATCGTCCGTCTGATAAGGCGGCCCTTGGGCCCACAATCGTGGAACCGCCAGCGCAGTGAGGAGGAGGAACAGAAGAGGAGATCGGCTCGCAACTCTCATCAACGGGGCTCCAAAAATGAAGCGTAATTGTTCTGATGCCGTAGATTAGATCACGCGCCAAATGAATCCATCATGAATGAGCGCATTGACCTATTCTAGATAGTCAGGCCCCGGAATATACAGGTTCCCATCACCTGCCCAACTTAAGTGAGGTCTCCAACGCCCAAACCAGCACGACCCGTGACAGGGAGCGTCATGAAGCGATTCGGAACAATTTTTCTTTTACTTGCTACGCTTCCTGCCTTTTCTCAGACCAACACAGGAGAATTGCGACTGACGGTTACCGACTCCTCTGGTCATGCAGTCAGAACAGAAGTGCAACTCGTCAGCGATGCCAACCAGTACAGCTCTGCATTTGCTACCGACGAGCAGGGAAGTATTGATGCCCGAAGGTTGCCATACGGCGTATACAGCGTGGAGATTCAGGCTCCATCTTTTGCCAAGGTATCGGAATCGGTTGTCATACGCTCCGCTCTTCCCGTTGATCGCACGATTCAATTGAAAGTGGCTCCGGTTTCACAGTCGGTTACGGTTCATGGCGCCAATACGTTGATCGATCCGTACCACGCGGCGTCAGTGAATGAAATAGGAGAGCAGACGATCCAGAACCGGGTGACGTCGATTCCGGGTCGCTCCATCCAGAACCTCGTCAATTCGGAACCGGGCTGGCTTTACGAAGGAAACGCAGTTCTACACCCGCGAGGCTCGGAGTATCAGACGCAGTTTGTGATCGACGGCATTCCGCTCACCGACAACCGTTCGCCCGGGTTTGGGCCGTCGATCGAAGCCAACAACATTCAGTCCATGTCGATCTACACCGCAGGGATTCCGGCTCAATATGGCCGCTCGCTGGGCGGGGTGGTGGTGGTCAATACAATCCAAAACGAACAGCCAGGATTGCACGGGCAGTTCACGCTGCTGGGGGGCACCTATGCGACAGGCGGTATCGCTACTCAGGACGAGTACACCTGGGGAAAAAATACGGTGGGTGTAAACGCGGCGGGGAACATGACGGGACATTATCTCAACACCCCCGCCCCTGAGAATTACACCAACAACGGCACTACGGCAGACCTCTCGCTGAACTTTGAGCGGCAATTCACGTCGAAAGAGCACCTGACGATGATCGTCAGCCATGACCTCGCACGCTACGGGATTCCCAACGAGTTAGTGCAGCAGAATGGTGGCTATGTGCCCAACGGCGATAACACCGACGGCTGTACGGGGCCGGATCCGGCCGCGGACAAGTGTGTCTACATTCCCGGCGGCCAGCTACAGACAAGTGACAACTTTGAGACTATAGGCATCATCTCCTACGAACACATCTTTTCTCCCAATACAATGGCCGCTCTGCGCGGAATGTCCCGCGATAATTCCCTAGATTTTTATTCCAATCCAGCTTCGTGGCCTGTCAATGTAACTCAGCACAATGACTTCAAAGATATTTATTTCAACGGAAGCATCACTGCCGATCGAAATCATCAGGAGTGGAAGGCTGGCATTCAAACGGACAATATGTTCCTGCGCGAAAACCTGAGCTATCTGATTTCCGACTGTGCTGACCCTAACGATCCGCGATGCCCGTTCAACGTGGGTGTTATCGACGTTGCGGCAACCAGCTTCGCGTTCACCGGCAGCCGTCCAGATCTGGAGCAGGCGGCGTATGTTCAGGATTCGATCCAACTTGGAAACTGGTCGATCGATGCGGGGATTCGTTGGGACCACTATCAACTCATAGTGAATAAGAATGACGTGAGTCCCCGAGTCGCTATATCGAGATACTTTCCGTCGGTCGGGGTTAAGGTTCACGGCTCATGGGATCACGTCTTCCAGACGCCGTCATTCGAAAACATTATTCTGTCCAGTTCGCCCGAGGCGCAGGCGCTCGATACCAGCGTGCCTATTGTGCAGCTGCCGGTCGAGCCAGCTCATGGGAACTACTACGAATTCGGAGCCACGAAAGCATTTTTCGGCAAGCTGCTGGTGGATACGAACATGTACCGGCGCGATGTAAATAACTATGCCGATGATTCGCAGATCTTCAGCACGGGCATTAGTTTTCCGATTGAGTTCAGGAAAGCAATTATCTATGGCGCGGAGGCAAAGCTGGAAGTGCAGCAATGGGGGCGTTTCTCGGGATTCGCCAGTTACTCCTATATGGTGGGGAACGTATGGAATCCGGTCACGGGTGGTTTGTTCCTCGGCGGCGACGCGATTAGCGCAACAAGCCAGCTTACGGGACACTCTCCCGACTCGCAGGACCAGAGAAATACCCTGCGAGACCGCATCCGCTACCAGGTCACCCCTCGCGTGTGGGTCGCACTAGGAAGCGATTACAGCAGCGGATTGCCGTTTGACGCGAATCAGACCGTGCAGCAGGATGTCGCTGAATACGGGCAGGCCGTTGTGAATCACCTCAATTTCGATCGCGGCCGCATTCTTCCGTACCTGACGGAGAACGCTTCAGCAAGCGCGGATCTTTATAGGCATGAAAATTTGTCGGTGCGCTTGCAGGCCGATGGCGAGAACCTTAGCAACAAGCTAGAGGTGATCGACTTCGGGGGATTGTTCTCCGGCAACGCAATTGGCCCAGGGCGCATGGCTATGCTTCGTCTGGTGACGACATTCTGACAGAGTCACCCAACCAGACCATCCAGCAACGATTTCAGTTGTTCGCTTCGAATCGGTAGCGCCTCCGTCCAGGTCGTCCTGGAAAAAGAAGGCGAACAGCGAACCGTCCCTCTCCAAACTGCGGATGCGCTCTACCGCATCGGACAGGAGGCCATCGCCAATTCAGTCCGGCACGCTAACCCTGGCAGCTTGGCGGTCCGCCTCACCTATAGAGAGAAC
>DASZAG010000096.1:0-7014 GCA_035945555.1 Acidobacteriaceae bacterium | reverse complement strand
CTCCTCCGATTCCTACAGCAAAAGACTGCCTCATGGACATCTCCCGTGGCCGGCGGACAAGATTTCAGCGCATGAACGCCGGTGAACTTTCGAGCAGGAGGATTCTAAGACGGGAATTGCGGGATGGGCAAGTTTGGGCTTGCTGATCGATGAGCGAGACAAGGAGCTTATCTTGATGAGTGACTTGGCGATGACGCACTCGTTGAGATATCTTCCCTTTGGAGACTTGTGACGAAAACGGCGTTTATCGGGAGTGGGCGGCAAGTTCGCTTGGAAAGAGTTCTTCCTGGTCATCTGGTGGTTTCTTGAGACTCGGCCGTGAGTTCTTGAGGTAACCATTGTCAAACGCATACTTCTTTCCACGGCCGTGAGCATTGCCATCACAGCCTTTGCAATTGCAAGCTTTCCTTGATTTGGGGCTGCCCGCATAGCACTGGGGCGCACAATAGTGTCGCCGGGGGATCGGGCCAGCTGGCCCGGTGGCAGGTGGAACGCGCTTTTGTCTGATCCCTGATTTTTCTGCCATAAACAAGAACGAATGTTACAGCGAATGCCTACTCACCGTGGAGCGATCTGATGCAGGAATGTCGAAAAGCGCGTTTCACGGTACTAACCAACCCAACATTCTCCAGACGCTATGCGTCGGGTCACTCCAATCCGAAATCGGACGCCTTCACAATGAACTTTTCACGATACTGGAGCATCGGCAAAATTTGCGATCCTCGGCGACCGATATTCTCTACATAGAACAAACGGAGCTCCTCTAGGGTGAGGTGTGCGTAATGAAGAAGAGCGGCAGCAGCCGTTGAGTATGCATGCAGTTGTGCACCCTCTGCTAGGTAAACGTGAATATCCGCGCCCTCCCGTTCAATCAGAAAATGCGCGATGGCGTCACGCATGTCTCTCAGTTTCTCGTAGAGCGCTTGAGCGGTGGTCACCCCCTCTACAAAGCTCCTGTCTAAACCGAACCTAACAAGTTGCTCCTGATCAACTTTGATTTTGGTCGGCATCTTCACCTCTTTGCCGCGCGCCGCAAGCTGATTTTTTAGATATTTCCGAATCGTATTGGTGCCTTCGAATATTCTTGCCGCGCAAAGCAGTCGATAGAACGGACTGCTCGACGTGAGGGCTTCTCTGTAGATCGCGTCGTAAGGTGCGAATGGCACTGCCTGGTTAATTCCTCCGAGTGGGCCGAGCAACACTCCATTTCGAACCGGCAGCAGCATTTGATACAGAAGGGGCTGCGCATCGACGGGCGACATCAACTCAACTCTCTGAAGGGCGAGCGGCATGTTTGAGTCGCGAGTCAGAACATCGAGCAGTGCATTCAGTGGTCGCCGGGCAAGCGTGATTGCATTTGAAGGCAACCTCGTTTCAACCTGGACTTCGATGTACGAGAGCCGCCGACCCTCCTCTGCAACGAGGTCATAGTAGACGGCTTTGTGCCCCCCAAGGTGCAAATAGATAGAGAGAGGGTTCTCATTGAGATGAAGCAGGTTGTGCAGAGGTCGATTTATCGCGTCTTCGGGATCTCCGCTCAACGGAGCCCCATCTGATACGATTCCACGCACACGCCAAACCCTAGTGATGCCTGATCGCTCATGTTGGCCTATTTCGTCCATTCGGCTTGCGCGTGCAAGAATGGCTAATACGCCTGGAGCAGGTTCGCGTGGATCAAGCAGGTAAAACGGGTCTGAGGACGGTGGCTTCAGTTCCTCCCGGTGCCCGCCGCCGTCATCATGCATAGGGTGGCCTCCTGGCCGTGGTTCACTTCACGCGCCATTCTAGCCGACAGACTCATACACTCCAGTAAGGCGGCTTCTCGGAACCAATCCGCCAAGGCGTTCTCGATTGGCGAGAACAGACCAAAGCGCTCATCGCGCGCGTCGGAAAACCCACTTCCGAAGCTTTGCGGTTCGTATCCCTGCTGGCGCCTGGCCTATTCTGGGCGATTTTCCGGTGGATTACTTGCCTCAGTAGCAATTGATTTTTCCGGCTGCGGCTGGACTCCGTTGATCTGCACAATTTGCGGCGGCGCGGGTTGCGATGGCCCCATTGCGGCTTCGTGCTGGCGGCGGGAGATGGCATCGATATCGACCGGGATTCCGCCGGGAATGATGACGGGTTGCGCGTATTTGTAGCTCAGGTCGCGAGTGCTGTACATGGTGGCGATGATGAGTCCGATGACTACGATGATGCCGAGGGCGCTGCCTTCGGGGCCGTAGTCAAATCCAGTGAGCCAGGTGGGGCCGAGCGCGGTTGATGTGATGACCGGCGAGAAGCGAGTGATTCCGCTGAGGGGCAGACCGAAGAGCACAGCCAATCCGGCGTTCCATGCGAAATGAATTCCCCAGCCGATCCACAAGGCGCGAGTGCGAAGATACGCGATGGAGAAGAGCCATCCGGCGAGCATGGTAACGACGAAACTGGCAGGGCTGGAACCCGGATTCCCTACGTGGAGCAGCGCATAAAGCGCGGAGAGAATAAGGGTCGCGGTTAGCGGGGTGGTGGCCTCGATGAGCCGCTGGAAGGGATAACCACGAAAAGCGACTTCTTCCGCAAGCGATGCGATGAGAAGGATAGCCAGGTCGAGCGGAATGAGCCCAAACTGCCTCCAGCCGAGGTAGAAGACGACGACCAGGCCGCCGAAGATGGCGATGACGAGCGCGCAGACCGTGGCTCCCGCCCAGCCAAGCGCGGCTCCGGTGGCGAATTCCTTGCGCCCGCCGGGGCGAAGGTTGAGCCCCATGGCCTTAATGGGCTGGCCCTGGTGCTGACCGATGTAGCCCATGGCGGCGAATCCGACGATGAAGAGGAAGAGCAGAATGGCGCGATCGACCAAGTCGAACCACACCCCGGAACTGAGGCCATTTGCAGCGATAACGGCGACTTCCCTGGCGAGGAAGAAGTAGATGAGCGCGATGATGAACCATCCGAACGAGCGTAGGCGGCCGAGGACCTGCCGTCCAGGCGTAAGCGCTTCAGGCGTCGGATCAGACTTCAAATCGTTTTTGGGAAAACTCATGCGGTGTAGAACTGGGCGATATTCCTGAATTTTTCGTAGCGGCGCGCAACCAGATCGTCCACCGAAAGCGCCTTCAATTCGCTTAGATGCCAGTGGAGCTTTTCCGCGAGGATTTTTGCCGCCTCCTCGGGATTTTCGTGTGCGCCATTGCCGGGTTCAGGAATCACATCATCCACACAGCCGAATTGTTTGAGATCGGGGGCGGTGGCCTTGAGGGCCGCGGCAGCCTGGGCGCGCTTTGAGGCGTCACGCCACATGATGGAGGCGCAAGCTTCTGGCGAGATGACCGAATAGATGGCCTTCTCCATGATGAGGACGCGATCTGCGACCGCGAGAGCGAGCGCGCCGCCGGAGCCGCCTTCTCCTGTAATGGTGGCGATGGTGGGGATGCGCAGACGCGACATCTCGCGCAAGTTGCGCGCGATGGCTTCGGCCTGGCCACGCTCTTCGGCTCCGAGGCCGGGGTTGGCGCCCATAAGGTCGATGAAAGTGAAGACGGGGCGCGAGAACTTTTCCGCCAGCTTCATGGCGCGCAGGGCTTTGCGATAGCCTTCAGGATCGGGCATTCCGAACTTGCGATGCACCTTCTCTTTGGTATTGCGGCCCTTGAGGTTGCCGATGACCATGACCTGTTCGCCCTCAAATCGGGCGAAGGCGCAATACATAGCGGGATCGTCGCCAAAGGCACGATCGCCATGGATTTCGCTGAGGTCGGTAAAGATGCTTTCTATATGAGCCATAGGGTCGGGCCGCTGCGGGTGACGTGCCAGTTCAGTTTTCACCCATGCCGGCGGCGGCGGTTCCTGCTGTTGCTGATGGTGCGGTTCGTGTTCGGCCATACCTGCTTGATTGTATTGGAAAAGAGCCGGAATTAGGGGAGGGATCAGGGATTAGAGGGCTTGCTGAGTAACGGCGCGAACCTGGCTCCGTTGAACAGAATGATGCCGGAGATGGTGAGCGTGACGAGGGTGACGCCGAGTCCGATGCGGAGATTGGTGGCATCGGAGATTCTTCCGATCAGCGTTGGCGAGAAGGCGTCGCCCAGCGCGTGAATGACGAACAAGTTGACGGAAATAGCCGTGGCGCGAATGGGCGCAGCCACTGAATTGACGATGGCGGTATTGAGGGGGCCGGTGTTGAGAAAGAGGAAGAACTCGGCAAGGAAAGCAGCGGGAAGAAAGATGGACGAGGGGCCGAAGAAAACGGCGGCGGCAAAGGGGATGGCGAGGATGGATCCCCAGGCCGAGATGAGATAGAGCGCGCGGGAGTTGCGGCGCAGCCATATTTGGCCGAGCCATCCGCCGACAATGGTTCCGAGTAGGCCGTCGACAACGGTGAGCGCTCCGGTGACGGTTCCGGCTTTGGCGACGGACATGTGCGCGACTCGGACGAAGTAGGTAGGCAGGAATGTGGAGATGCCGCCGACGGCGAATGTCCACATGGCAAGACCGAGAGTGGCGCTCCAGAAGCCGGGGTTGTGCAGCAAGCCGTGGAGCGTGGCGCGGTTGAGCGTGGGCGCGAGTTTGTCGGCGCTTCCCCGCTGCGGCTCGCGAACGAAGAACCAGAAGCCGAGGGCGATAAGGACTCCGGGGAGCGCGGCGATGAAAAAGGGCATGCGCCAGCCGTAGTGCTGGCCGAGGACTCCGCCACAGAGATACCCTAGCGCTCCGCCGACAGGAATAGTGGCGTAAAAGATGCTGAGGATGCGGTTGCGGTCGCGCTCAGGGTAGAAGTCGGCGAGCAGAGCGGGCGCGAAGATGGAAAATGTGGCTTCGCCGACTCCAACAAGCGCGTGGCGGATGAGCAGCGTTTCGTAGCTGTGGACCCAGGCGGTGAAGAGCGTTGCGGCGGACCAGAGAAGCGCTCCCGCGATGATGAGCGGCTTGCGCGGAAAGCGGTCGCCGAGCCATCCGGTAAAGGGCGCGGCGATCATGTAGGTGAAGAAGAAGACGGTGGTGAGGAATCCGATCTGCGCGTCGTTGACGTGGAACTCGCTCTGCACCAACGGCTGCACGCCGGGCAGGATGTAGCGGTCGATGAAGTTGAAGAGATTGAGAGCAGTGAGGAGAAAGAGCGCGGCTCCGGCGGTACGTACCGCATTTACGCGCGGCGCGGCATTGGAGTTAGTCTTGGGCTGGACGTGCATGGCCTGAGGTTCAGGATATAGGACAGAATGTGCCGTTAGAAAAGAACAAAGGCCGCATCGCGGGGATGCGGCCTTTGGGGTGATGGTGCAGTGCTAGTTTACAGCCGCTACTACACCCAACGTGTGGATGGGCGCAGTTCCCGCGGACCCGGTGATCTCGACCTGGTAGTTCTTTCCTGCCAAAGCAGCGCTGCCGGTGATGGTCAGCGTTGCAGTGGCGGTGTTACCCGTACCGTTGAGGCTGACGGATGGCGCACTTAGCGAGCACGTTACTGTGGTGGCGGCGCAGGTGAGATTCACTGTTCCGGTGAATGCATTGTCGGACGTGAGCGTCAGAATGTCCGTGTTGCTATAGCTGTTCTTGGAATTGAGTGAAATGGTCGAACTTGCGGGCGCTAGTGCGAAGTCCGAGAGCGGATTCGACAAGTTGAGAGTTGTGGAGGACGACGCATAGGTAGTGTCGCCTTCGTACAAGACGGTGAGCAGGTTCGCTCCTTGCAACAACTGTTCGCTATTGAAGGTGGCGGTGGCTGTCGAGCTGGAGCCAGAGCCGGGACTCAGAGTAAGAGGGTTTCCAATTTCAACTGCGGTGCCCTGACTGGAACTATTCGGCGAAAGCGAACCGGTGTAGAGTACGACTGTTCCGGTGGGAGCGGCGTGTCCGGTGACTCCGTTGACCGTGACGGTAACGCCGACAGCGGCCGTGGTGTTGGGCGAGGTGCTCGTTGAAGTGACCTGCGTAGTGGAGGTGAGCTCGGTCGAGGCCGTGTCCACACTGATTGCTGTGGATCCGGATGCGGAGTTGTAGTTGGCGTCTCCGGCGTAGCTCACGTTAATGGTGTAGTTGCCGGTGGTGGTGCCGCCGCCTGTACCGCCTCCACCTCCGCCGCCGCCAAAGTTACCGCCGCTGCCTCCACCGCTGCCGCAGCCGATGCTGACGGAGAGCGTGAAGAGAGTGATGACGAGCAGGCCCATAATTCCGCGCCACGACCTGCGGCGCGCGGGGATGCCGAAGAGCAGGACGCAGGCGAACACCGCGCCGCCGCCAGCCAGCCAGCCCGGCAGTCCTTTGCGATATTGCGGAGCGAGTGAGGCGGTGGTGGGCGCGGTGGTGTTAATGGTGAGGGTGGCCGTGCCGGCAGTGACTCCGTAGAAGGGATCAACCGTCGGCGACAGAGTGGCCGAGGTAGGCGTGCCCGTTGGGCCGCCGGAGATGGTCAGCGTCCCGGTGGGGGCAACGCCCGTGCCGTCGCCTTCCACCAGCAGCGTGAGCGTAAGGCTCTGGCCCTGCTGGACGACAATTTGGCCTGCCTGGTTTGTTGCTCCAGTGACGAAGATGGTGGGCGTGGCCTTGACGATGGTGAAGGTTTGGGCCGACGCGGTGCTGGCGTTGTAGCTGTTGTCTCCGGAGTAATTTGCGGTAATGGAGTGCGCACCGACGCTGAAAGTGGTCGGCGAATTGTATTCCGCCTCGCCTTCAGAATTGATAAGCGCGGAGTAGTTTGTGGTGCCGTCGGCGAACGTGACGCTGCCGGTGGGAATCGTGAACTGCGGGCAGGCCGCGTTGCTGGTGAGGCAGGTCTGGTACGCGGAGACTTTACTGCTGGGAGCTACGACCGCGCTCAGGAGAATCTGCGTGCCGTAGGGGATGCCGGCGGATCCGCTCGCGACCGTTCCATAGCTGCCGCTATTGTTGGGAGTAAGCAGGTTGAAGGCGATGCCGCTGGCTTCGGGAGCGACGGTGATCAGGAATGGCGTCGACTCGGCCGCGGCGTTCTTGGAATCGCCTCCGTAGCTGGCCCAGACATTGTAGGTGCCGCCGGGCAGCGTGCTGAGCGATCCG
>DASZAG010000095.1:0-2847 GCA_035945555.1 Acidobacteriaceae bacterium | reverse complement strand
TCCCTTCTCGCGTGGTTCAAATTCGCGGACGAACTTCTCGTCTCGCTTGACTACCTCCGCCATGCGGCCTTCTATCAGTTTCAGGTCCTCAGGTGTAAACGGAGTGGGGCGGTAAAAGTCGTAGAAGAAGCCCGAGTCCGTGGCGGGGCCATGGCCAAGCTTTGTCTCCGGGAAAAGCTCCAGCACTGCTGTCGCCATGACGTGCGCCGCTGAGTGGCGGACAACCTTCAGCGCGTCGGGCTCCTTCTCGGTCAGCAGTTGCAGCACCACATCTTCCTTCAGCGGAGTGGCCAGATCCACCAGACGTTCCGCCTGCGAATCTTCTGCCGCATACATCGCTTCTTCGCCGCTGGCCGTCTTGGTTGCCGCTACGGCGTGCAGCGGTTTTACGCGCGCTACTACGGAAGCCGCGGCCAGGCGTGGGGAAATGCTTTCAGCCACCTGCAGCGGCGTCGCTCCCGCCGGAAATTGTTTAACGGAGCCGTCGGGAAGCTGGACCTGAATGGATTTTTCTGCGGAACTCATGCTGAATGGGTCTCAATGGTGTGGAAGATTGGGTTCCTATTCAGGATAGGGTTTTCCGGCAATTGAGTCGAGGGACTGGATCCAGTTCTACACCAACGCCGTTCCCGCAATCCCCTCCAGCACTTTCAGCGGCGAGTGTTCCGGAGCGACCAGCGCGTCGGGCGAGACCAAAAGCGTCTGCTCCAGCGCGTATTGCCCGGCGAGAACCGCGTGCGGAACCGTATCGGTGTAGACCATCCAGCTTGAGCCTGCCGGAAATTGCCAGGGGTGCTTCGCGCATTCGGCCTGAAAGCGGGCATTCTCCTTGAGGAAGTTGTGGAAGCGCATCATGAAGTCGTCGTAAGGAGAACGGTTTAGCGAAGGGATGGCCGCACCCAGTCCCACGGCACGCCCAAGCGACTTGGCTGCGCGGCTGGCCCCCGTGTCGGGCCGGGGAGCAATCTGCGTTGGAGCAAATTGTGCCACGATCTGCGCGAATGGGTCGCCCACTACCCAGTCGCGAGTGCGCGTGGGATGAATGTTATTGAAGAAGCGCAGAATGCGCGCGCCGTGGGTGGGCCGCGTTGGGAAGGCGTCCGTGTGCAGCAAGTCGTTTCTGCGCCGCAGCGGCAGGTCGCGCCCCTGCTCCTCTTGCGGACGAAAGCTTGCATAATCGAGCTTCCAGTTTGCGTGATATGGAGACAGAAAGCCGGTCAGGAATTTCACCGCCGCCTGTGAGTATCCGCGCATGATGGTTTGCAGGCGTGCTACTGCTTCCGGGTTGGCGGTCTTCGCGTCGACTCCCGTCAATTTGTCGATGTTGGGTTTGTAGGCGATGTTTTTGTGCAGGGAGCTGTCCGTCTGTTGCTGGCCCAGCAAAAACGCGATGTCATTCTGCGGAATAGCAATGGGCGATTTCGGGAAGTAGAGAATTTCGCCGGCCTCAAGCTGCGCGCACCAGGCACGCGCCTGCTCTTCCGATGCTGCGACGCCGTCCGCAATCGTAACCAGACCCACTACTTTTATCTCCCGGCCACTTTGCGCCGCAACCACATGCCCATCAGCACCACCACGGCGATTGCCAGTGCCGCGATGCCTACCGGCGTGGCACCGTAGATATAGGCGTCCGCCATGTCCACGCTGTGGTGGCCGGCCTGGTTATAGATGAGCAATCCAAAAATCGCGAAGAAGCACGCGGCAAAAAACGCGATGAACCCGAAGATGACGGCGACCATCAGGCTATGGAAGAAGCCCATGTCCCCCAGGGGAATTCCGAGTATTTTTGTAGGTTGAGGAACTGAAGCGGCGACCATATTGTGAGGAGTCCTCCCATCGCGGCCAACCGCGCGCCGCGCATCCCAGTTTACAGCGGCTCCTATGCTTGTGTAGAGTCTGAAACCGCGGAGGCGCTTTAGAATACTTCTTTATGGCTGAAATTGCCCCGGAAACCGTTCACGTCCCGCTGCTCACTCCTGCCGAAGTCACGCAGAAGGCGCAAGTCCGTCAGTCGGCCAATGGCATTTGCTACGCGGCGTTCGGAGAAACGCAGCTCGCACCTCAGGATCTGGAACGCATTGTGCAGGCTGTTCCTGCAACGATTGCCAACGCTCTTGCGCGCCGCGCCTATTATTTTGTGCCGCTTACTTTAAGCGAGGGGGACGAGCCGGCGATCGCGGATGGATACTCGACGGACTTGGCCGACCGCGCCATCTGCCATCGCAACGCGAAGCTCGGCGGCTCAGATTGCATCTTTATTTCCACGCGCATCATGCAGGATCGCTTTGCGCTGGCCTTTGAATACTTCATCAATGTCGGCCACCATTTTGTTGATGCCGTCGGAGTTCCGTCCAGCTTTTCCGATCTTGTGTGGTCGCAGGCCAAGGCGGATACCCGCGGCGAAACCAGCCAGGATGCCTCCGACGATCGGCGTCGCGCGCTGGAAAACGACGCCAGCGATGAGAAGGCGCGCTCCAGCTATTTCGAAGCAGCATTCTCGGATGCAGTGGCCATCTATATGCTTGCCCTTACGCTCGACTTCGACTATATGGACTTGAAGGAGCGCGAGTATCCGCTGCTTGCGGCGCCCGCTTTGGCTGAGCGGTTGCGCCATGTGGCTTCGCTCTTCCCGCCCAACGCGGGGTATGATTTTGAGATTCGATATAGGCGACGCGGATAGGTTTAACTTGCATTCAGCTCTCGAAGTGTACGCAGAGAGGCGCAACCCTGCGCGACGAATTTGCATTGCGAACATCCTCAATCTCGATGACATCGCGCTGACTATTGAGGCTGTATCGACAAATTACTGTTTGTTCCTGGCAATTGATGCAATGACAGTTTCTGACG
>DASZAG010000094.1:0-20729 GCA_035945555.1 Acidobacteriaceae bacterium | reverse complement strand
GCGAGGCGTCCGTCGAGGATGGCGTTGACGATGGCGCGGGTGTGCGGGAGGCTCATGCGGCGACCTGTGCCGAAGGCTCCGCCGGTCCAGCCGGTGTTGACGAGCCAGCATTGCGCGTTGTGCCGGCGGAGGCGGTTGCCGAGCATTTCTGCGTAGACTTTGGGCGCGAGCGGCAGGAACGGCGAGGCGAAGCAGGTGGAGAATTCGGGGACGGGCTCGCTGCCGAGTCCGGCTTCGGTGCCGGCGAGTTTGGCGGTGTATCCCGAGAGGAAGTGATACATGGCCTGATCGGGCGTGAGCCTGGCGATGGGTGGGAGGACTCCGAAGGCGTCAGCAGTGAGGAGCAGGACGTTTGAGGGATGGCCGCCCATGCTGGGGATCATGGCGTTGGCGATGAACTCGATGGGGTATGCGGCGCGGGTGTTTTCGGTGTGGCGGACGTCAGAGTAGTCGGGGTCGCCTGTGGTTTCGTCGATGACGACGTTTTCGAGGACGGTGCCGAAGCGGATGGCGTGGTAGATCTGCGGCTCTTTTTCTTCGGAGAGGTCGATGCATTTGGCGTAGCATCCGCCTTCGAAATTGAAGACTCCGTTTGGGCCCCATCCGTGCTCGTCGTCGCCGATGAGTCGGCGGGCGGGGTCGGCGGAGAGAGTGGTCTTACCGGTTCCGGAGAGGCCGAAGAAGAGAGCCGTGTCGCCGTTGGCTCCAACGTTAGCCGAACAGTGCATGGGCATGACGTCGCGCGAGGGCAGGAGGAAATTCATGACACCGAATATGGACTTCTTCATTTCGCCGGCGTACTTGGTGCCTCCGATGAGGATGATCTTGCGAGTGAAGTCGGCGAGGATGAAGGTTCCGGAGCGTGTGCCGTCGCGCTCGGGGACGGCTTCAAATTCGGGCGCGGCGATGACGGTGAATTCGGCGTTGTGAGCGGCGAGCTGAGAGAGTTCAGGGCGAATGAAGAGCTGTTTCACGAAGAGCGCATGCCAGGCGTATTCGCAGACAACGGTGATGGGGAGCTGGTATTCGGGATCGGCGCCAGCGGCGAGATCCATAACGTAGAGGTCGCGCTCGGACATGTGGCGCATGACGCGATCGAGCAGGGCCTCGAACTTTTGCGATGAGAAGGGCTGGTTGACTTTGCCCCAGTTGACGGCTTCGCGGGTGGCGTCGTCTTCGATGATGAATTTGTCGCGGGGGGAGCGTCCGGTGCGCGCTCCGGTGAGTGCGACGAGAGAACCGTTGGAGGCGAGACTGGCTTCTCCGCGGGCGAGTGCGGCCTCAACTAATTGCGGCGTGGAGAGATTGCGATGAACGTGCGGCCCCTCTGTAATGCTGTGAGTGCCTCGTGTGACGCTGGTTGCTGCCATGCCTCGGCTCCTTTAGAGGAACCGGATATTGTCCCATCCCACACGGAGAGATGGCAATGGGACTTGCCGGGACTTGCCGTCCGGGCGTACGCGGGACTTGCCGTCCGGGCGTACGGGGGACTTGCCGTCCAGGCACACCCGCCTTTGGCGTCATCATTCTGTGAGAGGCAGTGGTCCTCCCGTTGGTCGGGAGGAGTGTGTGTCATTGCTCAGGGGCTAAAGCCCGCAATCATTTTGCCGCAGGTTACGGCACGGCTAAAGCCGTGCCCTGATACGGAGCCCGACCTTCTTATTTTTCGATGTTGTTGCCGAAGATGAAGCCGATTTCGGCGAGGGCGCGCGGCTGATTGGTGTTGGTTCCGTGAGGGCCGAAGGTATCGCCGGGCGTGGAGTTGGAGGCGTGGACCCAGGAGAGATCTCCGCGAAGGAAGAGGCCCCCGCGCTGAATGGTGGGCGTAAGAGTGATGGATGTGCCCGCGCTTCCGGGGCCGAACATGAGGTTGACGGCGTTATCCGCGTTGCTTCCGGATGAGGAGATGTATTCAAAGCGTGCCGGGAGTGAGAAGCCGTGCCTGAAGGTGCGGCTGGCGAGGATTGCTTCTCCGGTGGTGGATGCGCCCTTTGCGATTCCGATTTTCTGGTTGGTTGGGACGTTTGTGTATTGGAAGTAGGGCTGGATGATCCACGCGCCCTTTGTGTAGGTGTAAATGACGTTGTAGATGCTGCTGTTGTTTTGCACGGGCGTGGCGGCGGTTTGATAGGCCGTTGCGCTGGTATTTCCCATTCCGACGAATGCGATGCTGTGCGGCCCCTTCGTATAGGTGAGTGAGCCACTGAGCCATGAGTAGCGATTGGAGTAGAAGCCGTCGTTCCAACTGAACGAGGCTGAGAATTTTCCCATGGCCTGGTTAATCTGGATGCCGCGATTGACGGCGTTCTCCTGGTTCCACAAGATGCCGCGCTCGACGTTCATGTTCTCGAAGGAGAAGGTGTATTCGGCTCCGATGAGAGTGGGAAGAGCGCCGATGAGGATGGAAGTATTTTTGGCTGCGTTGACTTTGAGGAATGCCTGGGGAACGGGGCCGTAGAAGTCGGTGACGGTTTTATCTGTTGCGAGAAAGGGCGTGGCGAGAGCGGGGAGAGTATAGGCTCCGGCCTGCACGTAGAACTGCACGGGGCCGTCTGCTTTCTGGATGAAGACCTGACCATTGCTGAGAGCGGCCTGACCTGGATTGTCTCCGGTGGCGGGATTGCTTTGCCACATGCCGGAGCCGCTGATGATTGCGTTGAAGGAGATGGTGCGCAGCGGGCCAGCGTCGAAGTTAGCCGGAGGCAACTGCGCGAGCGGGCCGGAGAATGCAGGTGTGGCGAGCGGAGCCGGAGCCGGCGCGGGCGCTGGTGCGGGCGAAGTGGGAGTGGGCGTAGCAGGAGTTTGCGGAGTGGTGGTTTGCGCGAGAAGGCGTGGGGTGTTCATCGCGAGTGCACCGATGAGAGTTGCGGCTATAAGTCTGATGATGGGTATGCTCTGCCTGGGCTGTCGCATGTGAGGAGAACTTCCTTTCTCTTCGTTGCGGCACTTAGTGTTTCGTGTTTTGGAAGTAAGCACCTGCCGCGTGTGTGTCTGAGGTATAGCAGCGGCGCCAGCGAGAAAAATGGAAAAGGCCAGGAATTAACAGATTCGATAGCCGGCATCAGAAAAGCTTATGCCCAAAGCTGTAAGAAAACAGTAAAAGTAATTGCCGCGATAAAAGAAAGTTTTACCTCGATTCCTGGCTTGAATAGTGCGGGATGCGCGGCTAGGTTACAGCTACTGAGCCAGCGGTAGAGGCATTGTCGGAAATGCTTCCGAAGCTGCGCATCGTTCACAAATGACGAGGTGTTGGATGACGACTCGACGAGCGAGCAATGGGGTAGGTCTTTCTTTATCACGAAAGTTCACGCGGCTTGGGGCGCGACTGAAAGAGCGTGAATGGCGGAACTATGGGGCGACGATGCTTGCGGGCAAGCTGATGGGAGTGGGCGCGGCGCTGCTGATCGGCGGATTTGTGACAACGCTGTGCTTCGCGCATGTGTTTGCAGCAGACACGCCGGGAGTGAAGGCCGCGGATATTGTGAATCCGGTGAACACAGCGTGGACGCTGATTGCGGCGTTCCTGGTGTTCGGCATGCAGGTTGGGTTCACGATGCTGGAGGCGGGGTTCTGCAGGTCGCGCGAGACGGTGAACGTGCTGATGGAATGCGTGGTGGACACGTGCCTGTGCGGAATTCTGTTCTACGCGATCGGGTTCGCGTTCATGTTCAGCCACGGCAACGGATTTATTGGCTACCACTGGTTTTTCCTGAAGGATGCGCCGCAGACCTATGAGGGAACCGGCGTGGCGTTTCTTGCCTTCTGGGTGTTTCAGTTTGCGTTTGCCGATACCTGCTCGACGATTACTTCGGGGGCGATGATCGGGCGGACGGGATTCGTGGGCGATCTGTTGTACAGCGTGGCGGTATCGGGATTCATTTATCCGATCATCGGCCACTGGGCATGGGGGCCGGATGGCTTTCTGGCGACGATGGGATCGGCGGGATATTTC
Organism: Acidobacteriaceae bacterium; assembly: GCA_035945555.1. Lineage (GTDB taxonomy): Bacteria > Acidobacteriota > Terriglobia > Terriglobales > Acidobacteriaceae > Silvibacterium. The sequence continues at coordinate 16,777 of DASZAG010000094.1, read as the reverse complement.
TTGCCGACGCTGGGGCAGAGCTTCCATGACTTTGCGGGATCGACGGTGGTGCATACGATTGGCGGCGTGATTGCGCTGGCCGGCTCGATTGTGCTGGGGCCGCGGCTGGGGCGCACGTTCAAGCGCGACGGCGGTGGACCGATGATGCCGCACGATTTGACGGTTGCCGCCTGCGGAGGTCTGCTGCTGTGGTTTGGATGGTATGGGTTCAACCCGGGGAGTACGCTTTCCGCGATTGATTTTGTGGGGATCGGGCGCGTGTCGGCGAATACGACGCTGGCAGCCTGCGCAGCGGGCCTTACGGCGATGATGGCGGCCTACATGATGAGCAAGAAGTGGGACATCAGCTTTACGGTGAATGGATTTCTTGCCGGGCTGGTGGCGATTACCTGTCCATGCTACTGGGTGAGCCCGACGGGCGCGATTATGCTGGGTGGCATTGCGGGCGTGATTGTGGTGTACGGCGTGGAATTGCTGGAATGGCTGCGGATCGATGATCCGATCGGGGCGGTTCCGGTGCACGGAATATGCGGAATTTGGGGAACCCTATCGCTGGGACTGTTCGCGGTTGGGCAGTATGGCGCGAGCGGGCCGATGGGGCCGGACAACAGCGCTCCGCTGAAAGGGCTATTCTATGGCGGCGGGACAACGCTGCTGAAAGCGCAGTGCATAGGCAGCGCGACGATCACGATCTCGACCTTCGCGGTGGCGATGGCAGTGATGTACGCGGTGCATGCGATGGGGATGTTGCGGGTTTCGCGAGAGGGCGAACTGCATGGACTGGACCTGCACGAGCACGGGATTTCGGCGTATCCGGAGTATGTGATTACGGCGCTGGGGATGCCTTCAGGGATGCAGGTTGAGGCAGCGGAGCCGAAGCGTTCGGTTGTGGGCGCTCTGTCGGTGAGCAAACAGGCGCACTAGCTAAGCGGATTGGAGAAGGAGCGAGAGATGACGAAGGTTGAAGCGATTATCCGGCCGAACAAATTTGACCAGGTGAAGGACGCGCTGCGAGAGGTGGGCGTGGATGGGATAACGGTGTCAGAGGTGCGGGGGTGCGGGCGGCAAAAAGGGCAGAAGGAGACGTATCGCGGGCACGAATATGAGATCAACCTGCTCCCAAAATTGCGGCTCGAACTGGTGATTGACGATGAGCGGGTAGAGCCTGTAATTGATGCGATTGCAGGCTCGGCGGGAACGGGCGAAATTGGTGACGGGAAGATATTTCTGTTCAAGACAGAAGACGTGGTGCGGATCCGGAACCGCGAGCGCGGAGTGGGAGCGATTTGAGCAATTGAAGGGGCAGAAGTCTTAACACAGCTTCAGCCCCTTCAGGTATTCCCGGAAGGCTGGCCCGAGGTCTTTGCGTTTAAGAGCGAAGTCCACTGTGGCCATCAGCATGCCAAGCTTGTCTCCGGCGTCGTAGCGCGTACCTTCAAAGTTGTAACCGAAGACTTTTTCGGTCTTCAGCAGTCCTTTGATGCCGTCGGTCAACTGCAGCTCGCCGCCAGCGCCGGGAGTGAGGTTTTCGAGCAGATCGAAAATCCTCGGAGTGAGAATGTATCGCCCGATGATCGCCTGTTTCGAGGGAGCGTCGGCCATTTTCGGCTTCTCCACGAGGCCGCGGACGTCCATGATGCGCGGATCTTCCTCGAGTGGTTCGCCATCGAGCACGCCGTAAGAGGAGATTGACGGGCCGTCAACCACTTGCGTGGCGAGAATCGAGCACTGCACTTTCTCAAAGACATCGATCATCTGCTTGAGGCAGGGAACAGGCGCGTCGATGACATCGTCGGGGAGGATCACAGCGAACGGTTCGTCGTCCACAAGATCTTTGGCCATGAGCACGGCGTGACCGAGACCTTTGGCCTCTTTTTGCCGCACATATGAGATTTGCACCATGTTCGAGATGCTGCGCGAAAGCTCGAGCAGCTCCGTTTTGCCGCGCTTTTCGAGGGCGGTTTCAAGTTCGTGGCTTATGTCGAAGTGGTCTTCAATGGCGGACTTGCCATGAGCGGTGATGATGATGAGCTGGTCGCATCCGGCGGCCAGCGCTTCTTCCACGCCGTACTGGATGATGGGCTTGTCGACCACCGCCAGCATTTCTTTGGGAATGACCTTGGTGGCGGGCAAAAAGCGCGTCCCAAACCCCGCAGCGGGGAAAATTGCCTTTCGAACTTTCTTCATCAGGAGTCCTTGAGTAATAGTCTGTCTGCCTGAGATAGATGCACTTTAGAGCACTGGCGAGTTGTCCCCCAGCATTGCCCGCCGCACAATCTTGATGGGAGCGCCGCCCTGACGCATGAAGTCATCATGGAACTTCTGCAGCGAGAAGGCCGCACCCTCTTTTTTCTGCATGTCCGACCTTAGCTTCATGATCTCAAGTTTGCCCAAAGTGTAATAGAGATATGTTGGGTCGGAGGTCCCGCGCTTGGTCTCCATATCCGCAATCGCAGGGGACTGGTAACCGTTGGTCACGAAGAACTCCCGCGCCTGGTCGAGGGTCATTTGGCCAGTGTGGATCTTGATGCCGACTACGAACCGGGCGTCTCGCAGCAGGGCGTCCTGTAACTGCCCCAGACGAATCAGCCTGGCCTCGCGGGCATCCTTCGCGCCGTCGCCGGGCTGGCCGTAGCCCTGGTCCAACATCATCTGTTCGCAGTAGTGCGCCCAGCCTTCGACGTTGGTGTTCGAGGTGATGAGCTTGCGCACCTCGCTCAGGTTTGAGTGGTTGACCCAGAGAAACTGAACATAATGTCCCGGAAAAGCCTCGTGCACAGACGTGCTGACAATCGTGCCCACGCTTACCCACGACATGAATTCGTCCACCTGCTTCGGCGTCCAATTCTTCTCCGGCAACGTGACGTTGAAGTAAGCCGTTGTCGAATGCGTCTCGAAAGGTCCCGGCGAATCCATCGACGCCTGCGTCGTCGCCCTCATGAACGGAGGCGTCTCCTCCAGCACTGGCTGCACATCGGAAGGAATCGTAATGATGTGGTGCGACCGGATAAACCCAATTTCACTGTTGAACCGGTCATGGAACGCCTTTAGCAACTGGTCCGGCGCAGGACGGTCCGCGGCCAGCTCCGCCTGTACTTGCTGCGGGGTCTTGGTCGGATCGACCTCCTTCGCCACTTCCGCAAACTGCGCCTGGTTCTTGCGCATGTCGGCATATGCGATCTCGAGCAGCTTCGGCAGCGGAGTTGTGACCATCTCGTCGTATTTGAGCTTTTCCGAGAAGGTGGTGGCTCCAATTTTGAAGTCGCCATGCGACTGGGGCAGGAGGTCAGCTTTTACCCACTGTTGATAGCTTTGCAGCGCATTGATTACGGCCGCATTGGTCTTGTGAAACTCGGCGATGGTCGCCGGGTCCTTCGCGTCAGCAAACGCCTCGGGAACGTCATGCTGGAAGAAGCTGATGAGGTCCGGCAACTGTTCGAGAGCGATCTGGGTGTAGATCAGCGGTGGATTCTTGAGATTTTGCCGGGCATCCTGCAGCGCGGCGGGCATCTGCTTCTCGCGTGCGATGAGAGACCGCAGCCGCTCGTCGGGCGAAGCAAACTTGCGCTCCATGAGTGAAAAGGCGCTCGCGGTGATGCCGCTTGAATAGTTGTCGGGATTTTTCTCCCATCCGCGAATCGTCTCGAGTTCCAGGAGTGTTCCGCGAATATTGTTGCGGACCATTTCGAGGTCGCCTTCGGTGCTCTGGTCAAGCTTTGAGCCGTCTACCGCGTCGAATTTTGCTTCATATGCCTTGAGCGCGGCGATGTTGCGCTCCACGCCCGCACGGCTGTAATCCCCAAGCTGCGAATCGTATTGGTGCAGTCCGACGAGCGTTCCCGTTGTGGGGCTGAACTTGAAGGTGACATTGGTGAAGTAGTCGTGGGCCAGATGCCGGAAGTTTGCATCCGCACTCTGCCCTATCGCCTGGGCCGTCATTAATCCTCCACACGCCAGCACTGCGGCGAAAACCATTTTTCTCATTTCAGCCTCGCAAAATATCTGCTTTTGAGTCTATTGAACGGCCGCTTCCCGGACCGCCAGTTCAGTCAGGAGCGCGCGGACTTCCGCCAGCACGTCATCCGGCCTGGGCGACGCTAGAGGATACCGCAACAGACCCTGCGGAGTGAACTGCGCGCCTCGTTTCGCATTCTTCGCCACCAGCTTCATCAGGCGGCCGGGATCGATTCCGGCTTGCTCCGTGAACTTAATGTGCAACTGGTCGCGCTTGCGGTCCACCTGGGCGACGCCGACACGCTCACATTCGACGCGCAACAAGGAGGCGTCGAGCAGGTGCCGCACGCCGTCTGGAAGTGGACCATAGCGGTCTTCCAGCTCCGACCTGACGTCGGCGATTTCGTTCTCGCTCTGCACGCCGGCAATTCGCTTGTACATGCGCAGGCGCTGGTTTTCTTCGGGGATGTAGCTCTCGTCGATACGCAGGCCGATGCCGAGGCTGAGTTGAGTGGTTGTGCGCTCGACGCGTTCCTCGCCCTTTAGCTTGGCCACCGCTTCTTCCAGCATCGATGTGTAGAGCTCAAAGCCGACGGCTTCAATGTGTCCGCTTTGTTCGCCGCCCAGCATGTTTCCGGCGCCGCGCAGTTCCAGATCGAGTGCGGCAATTTTGAAGCCTGCGCCCAAGTCGGAGAATTCTTTAAGGGCCGCGAGCCTGGCGCGGGCAATCTGCGTCAGCTCCTGCTCGGGTGGAATGAGCAGATACGAGTAAGCGCGGCGGTTGGAGCGGCCCACGCGCCCGCGCAACTGATAGAGCTCGGATAGTCCATGGCGGTCGGCGCGGTTGATGATGATAGTGTTTGCGAGGGGAATGTCGAGCCCGTTTTCGATGATGGTTGTGGCGACGAGGATATCGTGCTCGTGGTGCATGAAGGAGAGCATTACCTTCTCCAACTCGCCCTCGCCCATCTGCCCGTGCCCGACGGTGATTCTCGCCGATGGGACGAGTTCCTGAATTTTTGCTGCGAGTTCGTAGATCGTCTCCACGCGATTGTGGACGAAGTACACCTGCCCGCCACGTTCCAGTTCGACCTCGATTGCTGAACGAATCAGCTTCTCGTCGAATTTGGCGACGACGGTTTGGATCGCCATGCGGTCCTTGGGCGGAGTCTCGATTACGCTCATGTCGCGGAGACCGACCATCGACATGTGCAGGGTACGTGGAATCGGGGTTGCGGACATGGCCAGCACGTCGATCTCCCGCCGCATCTGCTTCAGCTTTTCCTTGTGCCGCACGCCGAAGCGCTGCTCCTCGTCGACGATGAGGAGTCCGAGGTCGTGGAATTTTACGTCTTTCGAAAGCAGGCGATGCGTGCCGATTACGATGTCCACTTTGCCTGCTTCTGCCATTTCGACGACCTGCTTCTGCTCCTTCTGGGTGCGGAAGCGCGAGATCAGCTCGACAGTCACGGGAAACATTTTGAAGCGATTCTTGAATGTCTCGAAGTGCTGGAAGCTCAGCACCGTTGTCGGAGCGAGGACGGCGACCTGCTTGTTGTCCTGCACGGCCTTGAAGGCGGCGCGCATTGCAACTTCGGTTTTGCCGTAGCCAACATCGCCGCAGAGCAGGCGATCCATCGGCTGTTCGGATTCCATGTCGCGCTTGATGTCATTGATCGCGGATAGCTGATCGTCGGTCTCGTTGTAGTCGAAGGCGTCTTCAAACTCGCGCTGGAATTCGTTGTCGCCCGAATAGGAATGTCCGCGTGCGGCTTTGCGCTGCGCGTAGAGTTTGAGCAGCTCATCGGCCATATCCTGCATGGCCTTCTTGACTCGCGCTTTGGTCTTTGCCCATTGTTGCGAGCCAAGCCGGTTGAGCACGGGAGCGGGACCCGCTTCTGTGGAACGATACTTCTGAATTAAATCGAGGCGGGTGAGCGGCACGTAGAGGCGCGCTCCTTCGGCGAACTCGAGCACCATGAACTCAATTACGGTGCCGTCCTGGTCGATTTCCTTGAGCCCCGCGTATTGCGCGATTCCGTGCTCGACGTGGACGACGTAATCGCCTACTGCGAGGTCGCGAAAGTCGGATACGAAGGCGGCGGTCTTTGATTTGCGCGGCGCGGGGCGCGCCATCACGTCAGCATCGTCTGAAAAATCATTCGCGCCGAAAACAACGAGGTTGGCCTCGGGCAGGCTCACTCCGTTGGCCAGCGAGCTGCGAACCAGAATTGGAGTCCGGAGATTTCCGGCAAGGTAGCTCGACTCGTCGTAGATGTTCTCGCTACCGGCGTGTTGCACGCGGCTGCCCAGTCTGTAGGGAAGCTCATACTCACGCAGCAGGTTGGCAAGCCGCTCGACCTCGCCCTGGTTCGGAGCGGCAAGCACCATGCGCGTCTCCTGCTCCATGAGGGTCTTTACCTGCTCAACAAATGCCGGGATCGATCCATGGAACCGCAGCGTGGGCCGCGTGTTGAAGGCAATTTCGCCGAGGGTTGTGTCCTCCTCGAGGACGTCGACGGCCCCGAGTTGGTCGATGTCGAGGCCTGCGTGGGATGCAAGTTGAGCTTCCAGCAATTCGGGTCGTTGGTAGATGTCTTCCGGGCGAATCAGCGATCCGATGCTGGCGCGCTCATGCCGCTGCTCGACTTTGTTCCACCAGCGGTCCATCTGGTTCTTGACCATCGCCGGCTCTTCCACAAACAGGGCGCAGCGGGGAATTAAGTCCAGAAGCGTTCCGGTTGCGCCGGATACTCCGGCAAAAAACTCCCAGCCTGGAAACACGCTGACGCCGCCTGCAGCAATCGCTTCTTCGACCATCTCGGCATCTTCGCCCGCGTCCACGCGTGAGCCGCTGAGGCGGGTATGAACTGCAGCCAGAAGCCGCTCCGTGACGGGAATCTCGGTGAGCGGCAGGAGTAGCGCCTCGTCGAGATGGGTGGAAGAACGCTGGGTTTCGGGGTCGAACTTGCGGATGGTCTCAATCTCGTCGCCGAAAAACTCGAAGCGAACCGGCCTGTCAGCTTCGGGCGAATATACGTCTAGAATTCCGCCGCGCCGCGTGTACTGGCCGGGCATTTCAACCATGTCCACCGGCGAGTAGCCTACGCTGGAGACGTGGGCAAGGAGCGTCTCCACATCCACTTCTTCGCCGCGACGGAGCACCTGCGCGAGCCCGCTATAAAACGCTGAGGGAAAGAGCTTCATTGCGGCAGCTTCCACCGGAGCAATCACGATAGAGGCACGCCCGGAGGCCATTTTCCACAGGGTTGCCGCTCGCGCCTCCTGAATTTCCGGGTGGGGCGACATGTTTTCAAAGGGAAGCACATCATGCGCGGGCAGCTTGAGGACGCGATTGGGAGCCACGGCTCCCGTCAACTCGCATCCAGCGCGAAGCGCCACCTGAGCTGCATCAGCGGCTTTGTTGTCTGCGACGACCAGCACGACGGGCACGTCGGCCGCGCGCGCAAACAGCGGCAGGTAGAGCGCTCGGGCCGTTGATGTCAATCCGGAGACACGTCTGCGCCCGCGCGCGAGGGCCAGATGCCTCCGTGCCTGTTCAAAAGAAGGGGAATGTTCCAGGTCCGCAAGCAATTCGCGGACGAAAGGAAGAATCATGTGATTTCAGTTTACCGCTGCTTTACTCCAGCTTCAGGACCAGCAGAGACATGTCATCGTGCTGTGCGGCGCCCGCGGTAAAGGCGTCCACATCGCGGAAAAGGTCTTTGAGGGCGGCCTGGGCCGTCTTGTCCCGGCACAAATGAGCTGAGGAGATGAGCCGGTCCTCGCCCCATTCCTCGTCGTCGCTAGTCATGGCCTCGCTGATGCCGTCGGTAAACATCACGAGCAAATCTCCCGGCCTCAGCTCGACTGTTTGTTCTGTGTAGGGAGCCCCCGGGAGCAGGCCCACTACGGGGCCGTCGGCTTCCAGCCGCAAAACGTCTGGCGATCCGTTTGAGGTGCCGCAGCGCAGCACCATAGGCGGATTATGTCCGGCGTTGACGCAATCCAGCCGCCGCGTGCTCGCGTCATAGGCCGCAAAGAAGAACGTCGCGTAGCGGTTGGCCGCTGAGGACTCGTAGACAAGGCGGTTCACTTTGTCCATGAGCTTTGCGAAATCTCTGGGGTTGTCCAGCGAAATGCCTCGGAGCGAAGCGCGCAGGCTCGCCATTAGCAGCGCCGCTGCGATTCCCTTGCCGCTTACGTCTCCAATCGCCAGGCCCAGGCGGCCGTCTTCGAGGCGGAATACGTCGTAGTAATCGCCGCCAACGCCGAGCGCGGGACGGCAATGGCCAGCTATGGTGGCACCCTGAATGTCCGGCATCTCCTGAGGAAACAGCCGCTCCTGGACCTCGCGCGCGATCTCGATTTCGCGATTCGCCCGTTCGCGCTGGGCTGCTTCCGACGCGAGCGAATGCGCAAGCTGCGTAATTTCCAGCGCCAGCCCGGTCTGGGTGGCCACAGTCTGCAGCATTTGCAAGTCGGCCCGCGTGTATGCGGCTTCCGAGCGTTTTGGGCCCAGGGCCACCACGCCCATCAACCGATTGCGGCCCGGGAGCGGCAGCAGCAGTTCGGCATTCATATTGTCCAGAACCTGCCGCTCGCTCAGCCCCGCCATAAGGTACCAGGCGTCGGGATCATCTCTGTAGAGGCGGGCAGGCTCGTTTGTCGCGCTCAAGTAGCGAACGGATGATGCCTGCGCCGTAAGCATTACGGCGCCGTCGATGGGGACGCCGATGGCCTGGGCCAAGTGGAAGGACTCGTTGCTCCGGAGCATTACTGCGATCTGGTCCACGTGCAGCGTCTCCGATACGCGCCGCACCACGGTTTCGAGGAGCGGCCCGGTCTCAGTAAAGCGGCGCACCTCATCGGCCAATTCGCTCAGCACAACTTCGGCGTCATACGCCTCGCGGAAGAAACGGCGGTCGAGCCAGCCCTGGGCGCGCTTCTGCACGCCGACGCGCAGTACCACGACGAGTCCCAGAAAAATGAGCACTTCGGCGAGTACCGACGCGCCAGGTTGCCTCTGGTGCAGCGCAGGAAAGATCAGGAGCCACACAGCTATCAGGATGAGCGCTGCCTGGACGGCCATCAGTACCGCCCTGGCCATTGCGTATCGTGCGCCCATCCGGACAATTACGTGGACGTCCATGGCGCGTTGCACCAGCACCACATATGCCAGTGACAAAGGCGCAGCCATAAAAATAATCGCGCTAACGACGGGAATCCAGAAGCCCGATGGCGTATTGCGGTCGATGAGGCCGAATTTGTCCAGAAGTACGACGGTGACCAGCGAACCCAGGCCAATTGCCATTCCGAGCACCATAACGCGGAGCCTGCGCCGGGCATCAGCCGTGGAGGCCGAACGAAGCTTGTCGACGGTGAAGATCAGGTACATCGCGATGCACGCCAGCAGCAGCGCCGGAAAGAGCACATTGCCCAGGACATTGCCCGCTTTGAGCCAGGTTGCGCCGAGGGGACCGTCGAAGTAGTCCATGTAGACGGCTGCCCAGAGGGGCACCAAAGCCGCAAAATATGGGACGAGAATGGCCCATTTGATCCACGGGGCTTTTTTGTCGAGTCTTGAACGCTCAGGGAAACTGATTCCGAACAGCAGCAGGGCCGGGAAAGCGAGGAGCTGCATAACGTTGTACCAGGACACCCGCAGCGCCAGGGCGGCTCCCGACGCCAGACCCTCGTTCACCACAACCACGCTGGGCAGCGTAAGCAAAACCAGCAGCAGCCAGGCGTTGCTGTCAGTTGGTTTTAGAGCCACGATCCAATAGCCGATGAGAAGGCATGCGAGCGGCAGCAAGCCCGCCAATACTACAAAGCTCAACAGCACCGCCCATCTTGCCACTCCGGGGTTCAGGGGCGCGTGCTGCGCCAGCGTAATGCTCGCCTCGTCAGCGCGGCCAGAGTGGATAAACTCGACATCCACCAGATCGCCCGGCTGCGCAGTGGTAATGATGGTGGCCCACTGCGCCCTGCCCGTGTAAGGTGCACCGTTCAGGCCTGTAATTTTGTCGCCTGGAGCGATTCCTTTCTCTTTTGCCTCAACGCGAACGGACGTGACCAAGGCGGTGTCGGCGTCGTACTCGAACGGGGCTACTACGTGCCGGGTGGCATGCCGCCCCATCTCCCAGTTGTCCAATAGCCCGGCAAACCAATACGAGGCACTGGCCAGCACGAACAGCGCCAGCAGCACTCGCAGCAGATTTGGATTGGCTTTCCGCATCATGGCGACCCAGGGAACAAGTTTAACTGGACTAACCTTCAGACGGATACGCACATCCATTCGGTTATGATCCGTAAATTAAAATCCGGGGAATATCGCCTTTACTCCAGGAAGAAAAACCCATCCACCGGGAAGCGGCGGAATCTAGGGACGTTCGGCACCCTCGAAAAGGCCAAACAGCATGAGCGCGAAGTGCAATATTTCAAGAGGCATTAAACGCGGGCGGGTCAGGGGCCGGCGCTAGCGGAGTTCGACCACTGTTGCGCCGGCGCCGCCCTCGTTCTGCTCAGGTTCTGTGACGCTGGCCACCTGCGGATGCTGGGCCAGATACGCCCGAAGGGTCCGGCGCAGTATGCCCATTCCGGTTCCGTGAATGATTCGCACGCGCGGCAGCCCGGCGAGGAATGCCTTGTCGAGAAACTTCTCGACTTCATCCCGGGCCTCATCGGCGGTGCGGCCGATTACGTTGATCTCCCAGTTGAGGTTCTCGTCCGGATCAGCCGCGGTTACGGAAATACCCTTGCGGGCTCGCGCGGCGGTCAGCGGAGTCTCGGTCACTGCTCCGGCCTCCTTTACTACTGAGGCAATCTCATCGCGTGCCACCCGCATCTTCATGAGGCCAACTGACACTTCGAAGGTGCCCTCGTCGATTTGCCGCCGCACCACGCCGTCTTTACCTAGAGAGCGGAGCTTGACTGTATCTCCAACGGCGACGCGCCGAACCACGTGGGGCTGCGCGTTCTCGTCATTCCTGTCCGCGCCCGTATGCTGCGCCACTACTGAGGCATTGAAGTTTTCAGCGAATTCCCGACGCAGGCGCGCCATTCTGCGTTCTGCATCTTTTGACAGCTTCTGCTGCGCGGCGCGATCGTCGATGGCCCTTACTGTTTCGCGCACCTGGTATTCGAAGTCCTTCAAAAGGGAAGCAAGCTTCTGCTCCATCTCGCGGACCTTGGTGCGCCACTCCTTCATGCCTTCGGTATCAAGACGGCGCCGCTCGCGGGCGAGTTCCTCTTCCAGACGCTGCACTCGCTCCCGCTCAGTCGTCAGCTCGCGCAATTGTGCGTGCAGGCGATCCAGGAATCTTCCTATCTCTTCGGTCTGCGAACCCACGCGCTCGCGGGCCGACGCAATGATGCTCGCGTTGAGCCCGAGCCGCGCCGCAATATTGATACCCGCGGAGGCCCCAGGCACGCCCTGGCGCAATTCATAGGTCGGCGCCAAGGTCTGCTCATCGAAGCCGACGGCCGCGTTGACCACTCCCGGAGTGTTTTCCGCATAGACTTTCAGCGCGGTCAGGTGTGTTGAGAGAATCAGCCACGCTCCGGCCCTGAGAAAGTGCTCAGCAATCGCGACGGCGAGCGCTGAACCTTCATTGGGGTCGGTCGCCGAGCCGAGTTCGTCCAGCAGCACGAGCGATTGTGAATCCACTCGCTGGGCAATGCGGTTTACGTTGGCAATGTGCGCGGAAAAGGTGGATAGATTTTGCTCGATCGACTGCGCGTCGCCGATGTCCGCCAGAAAGGCGTTGAAGAGCGGGAAGGCAGCCTCTTCGGCGGGGACGGGAACACCGCTTTGCGCCATCATGGCGAGCAGTCCCACTGTTTTCAGCGAGACGGATTTGCCGCCGGTGTTTGGCCCGCTGATCACCAACTGCCGCACGTTGGCGGTCATGGACAAGCTGATGGGAACGATCGATGCGCCGCGCTCGCCAAGCAACCGGCTCTCCAGCAGCGGATGGCGCGCCGCTTTCAGCATCAATTCCTTTTCATTCGCCCGGAATCCCGGCCTTACACACCGGTACTCCGCGGCAAAGCGTGCCCTCGCCAACAGGGTGTCGAGTTCGCAAAGGGCTTCGGCGCCCTTGAGAATTACGTCCGCGTGCTGGGCGATCTGCCGTGTCATCGCGGCGAAGATTTTGTGGATTTCGGTCTGCTCGTCCTCCAGGAGCCGAACCAGTTCGTTGTTCAGCTCGATGGTTTCCAGCGGCTCGATATACACCGTTTGGCCGCTGGAACTGGCTCCGTGAACGACGCCTGCCAGCCGCCGCTTCCACTCGGCTTTGACGGGAATCACAAAGCGCTCACCGCGAATGGTAATCAGGTCATCCTGCGTTGAGCCGCCTTCGGAATATTTCCGCAGCGCTGTCCGAAGGCTGTTCTCAATGGCACGATGCTGCTGCTCCATTTCGCGCCGAATCCGCCGCAATTCCGGCGAGGCGTCGTCGGTGAGCGTTCCATCGGGCAAGAAGCGCCCACGCAGCGAATCGGCCAGCGGCCTTAGTGAATGGGACAGAGCCTCGCCCAGCAATTCGCGCAGTCCCGGAAGCTTGTCGGCCAGATCTCCAGGGGGTGTTCGCAGGAGCTCCGTCCAGGCTGATATGACTTCGGCGAGGGTGGCCGCAGAGCGAATTTCCTCGGACTCCAGTGCTACGCCTTCGATTCGAGCTTTGGCCAACAGGTCGGAGGGATCGAAAAGCATGGCAAGGCCGGGTAATGGTGCTCCTCCGGCCAGCAGTAGCCGCATCTCGTCGACCAACGAATGCTCGCGGGTGAGCCAGGAAGCGTCCGTGGAAGGCCCGAGCGCCAGCAGGCAGGCCTTGCCCACGGCTGATTGGGCATACCCCGCCAATAAGTCGAGGAAACGATTCCACTCCAGCGCGGAACCGCTACAATCGCTGACGCGTATCGGAATAGAAGGAGTCAGTGCCACCAGTTCAATCCTAATCGCTTGGCTGAGATGGACAGGGAGGTCGACATGGCGGGGAAAAAGGGAAGCGCGGGACGCCAAATAGTTGCGCCTGCGAAGAGTACCGGCGCCCTCAGTTCATTTCCCCTGCCGATGAAGATTGGCTTCTGGGCCTGCATGGTGATAGCCGTCGCGGTGGTTATCCGGCGTGTGGTTGCGCTGGCGACTCCGCCGAATCCGAACGCTCCGCCGCAACTCGCTGGGCTGGACGCGTGGTTCTCGACTCACGCTGCGCTGACCTACGTTCATATTCTTTGCGCGCTGGCCTTTGTTGTGCTGTTGCCGCTGCTGTTCTGGAGCCGGACGCGAGGCTCTGCTGTTATTGAGCGGGCGGTCTTTGTGATGGGAGCGGTGGTTGCCATAACGGCTTATGGAATGAGCGCCTACGCGGTAGGGGGATGGATTGAGCGCGCAGCGGTTTTCGTATTCGATACGCTGTTCCTCTTTGCGCTTTACCGCGCCTGGCGGTTTGCGCGCGCCGGTGACCGGCTGCAGAAGCAGCGCTGGATGCTGCGCGCGGTTGCCGTGGTACTGGGTATTGCTACCACCCGGCCGGTGATGGGCGTGTTTTTTGCCACGGCCCGGCTGACGCACCTTACGCCACACCAGTTCTTTGGAATCGCATTTTGGATCGGGTTCTCCTTCAATGTGGTGGTGATGGAACTTTGGCTCCGCAGCAGGGGCCGCGCGACCAGCGCCAGGCCAGAGATAAGGGGAACCGCCAAGGCAACTGGCGCGTAGTTATAGATTAGGAAGTGCAAGGAGGGCCATTATGTATTGCAGCGGCTGCGGCCAACTCATCCCGTCGGGGCAGCAGTTTTGTCCTAATTGCGGACGTCCCGTTGTCCAGACGCCTCCTGTCGCCGCAGCACCGGGCCCCTGGTTCTATACCCGCGTTCACCGGCACATTCAGGCGCTGTCGATCCTCTGGATCGCGTATGCCGTATGGAGCGTCTTCAGTTGGCTTATTACTATGTCCATCTTTGGAGGCTTCTTCGGCGGCTACTTCGGCCACTGGAATCACGGCCCGTGGGGCAACGAGTTTCCCTTCGGCCACATGCCGTGGATTGTCCCGCTGATTACGACGATCCTTATCGGCCGCGCCATTCTCGCCGTCGTCACTGGACTTGCGCTTATCAATCGAGCTCCGTGGGCGCGCATCCTGGCCATCGTCGCAGCCTTCCTCACCATCCTCAAGCCGTTCACTGGAACCGCACTTGCGATATATACCCTGTGGGTGCTGCTCCCTGGCGCGTCAGGGGATGAATACGAGCAAATGGCAACGCCATAGGGCGGGACGCTTGAGACTTTTCCTTGTTGGCGTCCGTCTCGGTGGTGGGAGATCGAAATCGGATGAAAGCTCTGGTTTTATCTGTCCTGATGCTGTCGACCGTGTTCGCGTTTGGCAGCGATGATCGCATCGCGCCAGCTTGCGGACTCAACGGCGTCCAGTTCGATGTTTCAACGACGAAACAGAGCAGCCCCGCGCCTGCGCCGTCCTCTGGCAAGGCTCTGGTTTACTTCATTCAGGACGATACAAAATTCGAGTCCCGCCCCAGGCCCACGGTCCGCTTCGCTGTCGATGGATCATGGGTTGGGGCGACTCGCGCTAATTCGTGGTTTGCATTACAGGTGGAACCTGGAGTGCACCACATTTGCGCAGACTGGCAAAAGAAGGTAGTCCTTTTCTCTGTTATTCCAGAGGCCGCCGCTGCCCATTTCACAGCCCAAGCTGGCCAGATCTATTACTTCAGAATGAGGGACAGGTGGAACAAGCTTGATGGACTGTCTATCAAACTTGCTCCGCTCGATACGGATGAGGGGCCGATCCTGTTGCGGGAATTCTCGGTGAGTACCTCTCATCCGAAGAAGTGAACACGGCTCATCACGCGGCTTTTTCTGCGCCCACTAATTCGCCGCGCTCTACTTTCTCCTGGCAGTCAATGCAGTAGGGCGTCCACGGCAATGCCTCGAGGCGTTTTGCGCCTATCTGATTGCCACATTCAACGCACTCGCCGAAGCCGCCGTCCTTGAGTCGCTCCAGCGCATTCTTGACAAGGGTGAGTTGGCCATGGTCGTGGGTGCTGCGCGTGAACAGCAACTCCTTCTGATAGGAGACGACTGCCTGATCGGCAGTGTCCTGGGCTTCTTCGGTTACAGTTTCGCGGCCTTGCTCAACGGCAGAAAGTGTGGAATGCTCCAGCGCCCTCTTCTGCTGAAGTAAACGGTCTTTAAAACGCCTGACGGATTGGGGGGATATCGGCACAAACAACTCCTAGGCAAAAAGCCGGAAGATATTACATCAGCACATTAGGACGGCAAAAGTGCCGCACAGGTTTGACCGAGTTGCCTGATTTCGGCAGTACTTTATATCCGTTCCGACGTCATCAAATAAACGATTTGCTCAATTGAAACGGGATTTTTGCAATGAGCGGGCGACCGGAATGGCTGTTTTGTTCGCGGTGAATGAGCATTTACCTCAACTGCGCGCGAGCGCCGCGGGAATGGGGAGTCCTGATACCCTAGGAGGTAGCCATGTACGAAGATTTTCGCGTTACTGACCGCTGGACCGGAGAGTCCCTGCGCTTCCGCTGGACGGCCAACATTGTCGCCATCGCCACCCGTCACGCCGACGCGGTTGATATTCGTTTTGACGTTAATGGACGCCCCTGCTGGGTGGCCATGCCCTGCCTGGCCTGGGTGGAGTATAAAAAGCGCACCGGCAACGCCATTACCGACGCTATGGCCGCGCAAATCGCCGGGCGATATCTGATGAAGTCTGTTGAATCCGGCTATGACAATGGCCGCGAGATGTACACCATGACGACGGACGAGGTGCTGGAGCACCTGGACTCAATTCTTCACGAGGTGGGACACACCAGCAAGCTTCCAACCCTGGTTCCCGCGACCGCGGACGATTCGCAGCCGAATCTGTAGTTTGGCTGCGGCTTTCTATTGATAGCCGTACTTTTTCATCAGGCGGATAAAGCCGCGGATGTGAACATCTCCTACTTTTCAGGGGATTGCTGCGGTGTCTCTTCGACGCAAAGCGCACATTGTTTGCGGGTTTTTCGGTAATACATGCTTGTTCCGGCGAAGATGGCGGCGGTGATCAGGGACCAAAAGGCGGCGTCTCTTGCTGCACCGATGAGAGCCTGGCCTCGCAGCAGGTATACGGAGGCAAGAATGGCGAAGGCAAATGCAAAGACCTGTAGAGGGCGCTTCACGGTGAAGGGTAGGTGCATTACGGTGCGCTCCTGAGGAACTGGATGACTGTCAGAGAATTTACCACCGTGGGTGCACTCGTGGTTATTTCCACTTGATGTTGCAGCCGATGCTGGGTTGTTGGTCTGGGTCGATCGGATTGCCGTCGAGGACTGCGTCGAGGGCGGCGCGGAGGTCTTTGCCAGTGATGGGAACTTCGTTGCCGGGGCGGCTGGCGTCGAATTGTCCGCGATAGACGAGCTTCAGGCTGCGATCGAAGAGGAAAAAGTCGGGAGTGCAGGCAGCGTCGTAGGCGCGGGCGATGTCCTGTGTCTCATCGTAGAGATACGGGAAGACGAAGCCGAGCTGCCTGGCCTGCTGGGCGAGGCTGGCGGGGGCGTCGTCAGGGAAGTTGACGGCGTCGTTGCTGCTGATAGCGACGATTCCGATGCCCTTGTTCTCGTAGTCGCGGCCGAGTTGCGCGAGCGCCTTCTCAAGATGCTTGACGAAGGGGCAGTGCTGACAGATGAACATGACGAGCAGGCCTTTGGGGCCGCGAGCGTCTTTCAAAGAGAGATCGGCTTTGGTGACGACGTTCGGGAGGGTGAAGTTGGGAGCGGACGTTCCGAGTTC
>DASZAG010000093.1:0-15606 GCA_035945555.1 Acidobacteriaceae bacterium | reverse complement strand
GGGCAGAACGCCGCCAAACGTGCCGTCGCCATCGCGTTGCGCAACCGCATGCGGCGGCAGAAGCTCGCGCCCGAGTTGGCCGACGAGATCATGCCCAAGAACATCATCATGATCGGACCCACCGGCGTTGGTAAAACCGAAATCGCGCGCCGCCTGGCCAAGCTCACCAATTCGCCCTTCCTCAAGGTGGAAGCCTCCAAATTCACCGAGGTCGGCTACGTGGGCCGCGACGTTGAGTCGATGGTCCGCGATCTGGTCGAAATCGCCATCGACATGGTCCGCGAGGAAAAGCTGGAAGAGGTGGAAGATAAGGCTGAGTTGAATGCGGAAGACCGCATCCTCGACCTGCTCCTTCCTCCAGCGCCCGCGCCTGCCGCTCCCGCCGCAGCCGGTACTGGGTTCAGTGGCCCGCAATTAATCGAAGGCAACACTTCGGGCGGCGATTCGCACCAGCGCACGCGAGAGAAGCTGCGCCAACAGTTCCGCGAAGGCAAGCTCGACGACCGCATGGTTGAGATCGACGTGCGCGAACGCAACATGCCGTCGTTCGAGATCCTTTCCAACCAGGGCGTGGAAGAGATGGACATCAATCTCAAGGATGTTCTCCCCAACATCTTTGGCCAGCGAACCAAGAAACGTAAGATGAAGGTGTCCGAGGCCTTTGAATATCTCATCCAGGAAGAGGAAGGCCGCCTGATCGATATGGATCAGGTGACCCGCGCAGCCGTCGAGCGCGTCGAAAACTCCGGCATCGTCTTTCTCGACGAAATAGACAAGATCGCCGGGCGCGAAGGTGGCCACGGGCCGGATGTTTCCCGCGAAGGTGTGCAGCGCGACATTCTGCCCATCGTGGAAGGCACAACGGTCAACACGCGCTACGGCATGGTGCGGACTGACTATATCCTCTTCATCGCCGCCGGAGCATTCCACGTCTCAAAGCCGAGCGATCTGATTCCGGAACTGCAGGGTCGCTTCCCAATCCGCGTAGAACTGAAATCACTCACCGTGGAAGACTTTGTGCGCATTCTCACCGAGCCAAAGTCATCGCTGGTGCGCCAATACACAGCGCTGCTGGAAACTGAAGGGCTCAAGCTCGAGTTCACCCGCGAGTCGCTCGAAGAGATGGCGCAGTTCGCCTTCCGCGTCAACGAGACCACTGAAAATATTGGCGCGCGGCGGTTGCACACCATCATGGAGCGCGTGCTGGACGAAATCAGCTTCCTCGCCCCCGATCTCACCAAGTCCTGGCCAAAGACCGAAGAAGGAGGCCTTCAACTGGCCGCATCAACCGACTTCGGCGCCACCATCCCGTTGCCCATCAGCGAGCGCGAATCACCCGCGGGCAAAGACAAGGTTGCCGTAATCGACCCCGAATATGTGCGCCAGATGGTCGCCAACATCGTCAAGGATCAGGACCTGTCGCGCTACATTCTGTAGAGCAATGAGAGAGCGTGTGGAGTATCGACGCCTCCTCGCGCTATTTCTTGTGCCCGCGGCTGCTCTGGGACAAATCGCCGGCCAACCTTCCCGTCGTTCAATTCTCCCGGCTCCAGCGGGGAAATATGCGATTGGCCGCCAAGCATACGATTGGACAGATAGCGCTCGAACCGATCAGTTCTCTTCAGGACCTTCCAAACATCGAGAACTGATGGTTTACATCTGGTATCCAGCGCAAGCTTCCACCTTGAAGACTTCCGCGCCATATTTTCCAAAGGCCGATCAGCTCGACAAGAACCCTGCTGCGCAGAGCGCCGCGCGCGATATTTTTGGTCTTGCTTGGCCGCAGATCGCTGCGGGCTCCCTTCGCTCCCACGCTGTCACTAATGCTCCGCCTTTGAAAATGGGCGGACAATTCCCCGTTATTCTTTTTTCGCATGGCTACAGTGCAACGACATTTTCCTATACGGCCCAGATTGAAAATTTTGTGAGCCACGGATATGTTGTGGTTGCGATCGAGCACACGGACGCCGCGGGTTTGGTCCTTTTCCCCGATGGCCGTATCCGACCCTTTCGCAATCCGCCAGTATCGCCGTCCATCCATGATCCATTGAAGGCGATGATTGCATCAGCGGAAGAGGGAACTCAGATCGGTGCCGAGGATTTACGCTTTGTTCTTGATATGCTCGTCAAGCAAAAATCTTCAGTAACCAGGATGATGGATTTGGGCCGAGTCGCTGCGGTCGGCCACTCTTATGGTGGGACTTTGTCAGCTCGCGCATGCCAGATCGACGCGCAAATCAAGGCGTGCATCAGCGAAGATGGCGAGGTAAACCCGGTAGGAGCTTTCTTCGACTTTTCTGATCGCCTGCCGTTGGATCAACCATTTATGCTGATTGAGATTGCGAACCACCCTACGGCCTCGGAACTTGCTCGTATGGGGGAATCGCAATCTCAGTGGAATGATTTTCTGGAACACCAACATCAGCAACTCGAGGCTTGCGGCGCAGGAAGCTATCACGTATTGCTCAGCGGGTCAGGAATGGCGCATTCAAGTTTCAGCGATGGGCCAGTATTGAACGCTCCCCCAGGCTCCGCTCAGTCAACCGTTGCTTTGCAAGACCTTTTGCTGACGGAAGATTTGGAAATGAACTTCCTGGACGAGAATCTCAAAGGTAATCCCGCGCCACTCCTCGACGGCACGGCCAAAGTTCCGTCTGAGGTGCAGGTCGAACGTGTAGGGCGATTGCATTGACTAGTGATGCTGGGAAGTCGGGGACCATTGGCAGCGCCGTTGCATATGGCGCCGCGCGCGTCTCAGCACGCGACGCCGAACTTCTGCTGCGTTATGCGACCGGCAGGGACAAAGCGTTCATAATCACACATCCCGACGCCGAACTCACCAAGGAGCAACAAGCTACCTACGAAGAGTGGCTTACTCGCCGCGAGCGCCACGAGCCGATCCAATACATCACCGGCGAGCAGGAGTTCTACGGTCTCGCCATGCGAGTAACGCCCGCCGTGCTCATCCCCCGGCCCGAAACCGAGCATCTGGTAGAAGCGGCGTTTGCGCGGGCGGCAAGAGATTCGGCGACACGGATCGCCGACGTGGGAACGGGATCGGGCGCAATCGCAATTACGCTGGCACATAAATTGCCGCAGGCGCAGGTTGCAGCGCTCGATAGCTCGCAGGCCGCGCTGGCGGTTGCACGCGGCAACGCCGAAAGACACAAAGTTGCGGATCGCGTGCGCTTTATGAAGTCAGACTTGCTCCGAGCCGTAGCGAAAGAACGATTCGACATGATTGTGTCCAATCCCCCTTACGTTCCGGAGGGCGAGGAGTTGGAGCCCCAGGTGCGCGACTACGAACCCCAGGCCGCGTTGTTTGCCGGTCCAACCGGATTGGAAGTGTATCAACGTCTCGTTCCCCAGGCGCGGGAAATCCTCCTCCCACAGGGCTGGCTGCTGCTGGAGATCGGCCACGGACAGTTCGACGCCTTGGCAGTGTTGCTCGGTGGCTGGAACAATCTTCAATTCATCGAAGATCTGCAGGGGATTCCCCGCGTAGCCTGTGCACAGAAGCGCTAATTCCGCTTCCGCCCCCGATCACGCTGCAGTTCACGGTAGAGTTCGCTCTTTGAGACGCCGCGCTCCCGTGCGATTCGCTTCAGCGCATCCATTTCGTTCAGCCCCTCAGATTTTTCGATCTCCGCAATTCGCTCGCGCAGGCTTACGGGTTGAGACACCACTTCTGTAACCCGCGGACGAGCCTCGATCAACAGCACCATTTCGCCGCGCACCCGATCGCGCTCACCAAGCTGCGCCCGAACCTCGCCCACCGAGCCCCGCAAAAACTCCTCATGCAACTTAGTAAGTTCGCGCGCCAGCGCCACGGGGCATTCAGCGCCAAAAACCTGCTCCACATCTGCAAGCGCTTCCATAATTCGGTGCGGAGCCTCATACACTACCACCGTCAACGGTTCCGTCACTTGCGCGGCAATCGACTCAAGCCGCTTCATCCGTTGGCCCGCCTTCGAGGGCAAAAATCCCAGAAAGAGAAATTCCTCAGTATTAAGGCCCGACGCAATCAGCGCGCTTAAGGCGGCGTTCGCTCCGGGAACCGGGTAGACCGTGACGCCTGCTTTAATTGCGGCCTTAACCAGCAGGCTCCCCGGATCAGAAATCCCGGGCGTCCCCGCATCAGACACTACGGCGATGCGCGCGCCCGACTGCAGCTCCGCGACTAGCTCCGCCGTCCGTGCCGCCTCATTGTGCTCATGTAAGCTCACGGTCGGCTTGACGATCCCGGAGTGGTTCAGAAGTTTTTGTGTTTGTCGTGTGTCCTCGCATGCAATTCGATCCACAGATTGAAGCACGCGAAGTGCGCGAAGTGTAATGTCTTCAAGATTGCCGATCGGCGTTGCAACCAGATATAGCCCCGGCGCGAGCGGCTCAGGATGTGGCGCAGCGCTCTCCGTCATCAGCCTTCGCGCTCAAAGCGGCGATACTCGGCCAGCAGGCCCATGCTGCTGCTCAGGTTCTGCCACGTCACAATGCCGACAATGCGCCCGTGCTCGGCCACCGGCACCAGTGACATGCGACCGCCGGCGATGCGGCGAATCATCAAGCCCAGCGAGTCTTCCGGCTCCACAACCTGGAAAGTCCGCGACATTACCGACTGCACATAGCCGTTGCCTTCAGTGCGGAGCGCCTGCAAAATCCCTTGCCGCGAAACAATGCCCACAAGGCTCGTGCCCCGCACCACCGGAAACTCATCCTGCAAGCTGTGAATAGATTTGTGGAGTGCGTCAGCCAGCGTGTCCGATGGCGACATCGTGGAGAATTCCGTCAGCATCACGTCGCGCATGCGCACCGTTTCCACCACTGACTGGAAAACCACGCCCTGGTCCTCCAACTGCGCGCCGATAAAAATAAAGAAACCCACCACAACAAGCCACGGCCCAAATCCCGTGGCGGTCTGGTTGGAAGGCAGTGTCAGCAGGATCAACCCTGCGAGCATGGCCAGCGCGCCAAAACCCTGACCCATCCCCGAGGCCGCTTTCGCCGCCGGCACTGCGCCGCGCGCGCGCGTAAAGCTGCCCCGCAGAATGCGCCCCGCGTCCAGCGGATAAGCCGGTACCAGATGCAGAAGGCCAAGAATCGCGCTCAGCCACACAATCGAGCGCATCACATGGTTTGCCGTTATGAGCGGCAGCGCCGTCACCGAAACCGCCGGCGACGCGCCCAGTATCAAAGCCGCAACGATTCCGGCAAAGATCAGACTCGCGGCCGGCCCGGTGGCGGCAAGCGCTAGTTGGGTCTTCGGCTCAACCGCGTGCTCCGCGCTCTCAGGCGCAGCATAGGAGAACAGCCCGCCGATAGGCAGCAGCAGAATGCTGCGAATGCGAAGACCGTTCCATGCTGCAGTAATCAGGCGCGCAACTTCCCGCACCATCACCGCAAGCAGCAACGCAAACCACAGCGCAACGCCGCGCCAGGCGCTTGTGCCGCTCACTCCGGTGGAAAGCAGGCAGAAACCGAGCAACAGCACAAAAAACATGTGGATGCGGAGATCCACTCCAAACCACCGCCCCAGCGGAAATGACCACGCTCGCATCGCTCTTTATCTACCTGCCTTTAGTGCTGTGTCTATTGTAGAGGGTCGGGCGGACAGTCAGGCTGCCTTCCGGTTCGCTCCTATGCCGCTACCACTTCCACGCGACTGGCCGCTGTCTTTCTCTTAGTGCTTCGGATTCCTAACGGAAGTCCCGTCTGGCTTGGGAACAATTCTTCGAGGCCTTCACACCCCGCGTCCGTTACCATAAAAGTTCATACCTCATTCAAGAGAGCGGAGAGACGTGGCGGGACGAGAGCTGAAGGTCGCACTTCTTGGTTTTGGAACGGTTGGCAGCTCGGTGGCGCGGATCCTCGGAGATCTCAAGCCGCAGGGCCTGATCCTGACTCACGTCTACAACCGCAATGTCGCGCGCAAACGCGTCGATTGGGTCCCCTCTTCCGTGATCTGGACCGAATCCATCGAAGACATTCTGGCTTCCGACGCAGACGTAGTCGTCGAGCTCGTCGGTGGCCTCGACCCGGCGCGCGAATGGGTGAGCCGAGCCGTCAAAGCATGCAAAGCCGTCGTTACCGCAAACAAAAAGCTAATCGCATACCACGGCGTGGAACTCGAGAAGCAAGCGCGAGAAAAAGGCGTATCACTGCTCTACGGAGCGGCAGTGGCGGGAGGTATCCCCGTCATCCCTGCCCTCCGGCAGGGCTTCGCCGGCGACCGCATCACGCGCATTCAGGGCATTCTGAACGGAACCTGCAACTTCATTCTCAGCAAAATGGAGAACGGCGAAGAGTTTTCCGACGTTCTGAAGGAAGCGCAGCAGCTCGGCTATGCGGAGGCCAACCCGTCGGAAGATGTGGACGGCTTTGACGCGCGGGCCAAGTTGGTGATTCTCTCCCGTCTCGCTCTACGGGCCGATGTTGCTCCGGAGGAGATCCCCTGCCGCTCCATCACGGAAGTCGCCGCCATTGATTTTGAGTACGCCAGCTCGCTCAACTGCACCATCCGGCAGGTGGCACGGGCCGAGTTCCATGGCAATGATTTTCTGGCGAGCGTGGGGCCTGTCCTGGTTCCAACCACGTCTCCATTGGCCGAAACACGCGGAACAGAGAACACGGTAGTCGCAGGTGGTCAGTACGCCGGCGACGTGGTCCTTTCCGGACATGGCGCAGGTGGCCACCCGACCGCCGTAGCCGTCGTATCTGATCTCATCAGCATTGCCCATGGCTCCGGCACGGTGGAATTGCCGAGTCGCAAGACCACCGTAAGCGGTGAATTTCTGGTTCGGCACTCCGTCCGGTTTATCGTGCGGGACCAGCCCGGCATCATCGCGGAGATCGCTCTCGCCCTCGCCGAGCAGGGAATCAACATCCATGCAATTTTTCAGAAGCCCGGCTACGGTGACGATCGGCTACCGTTTGTCGTCACCGTCGAGCCTTGCGCCGGCTCGGCCCTGCGGCGCGCTCTGGAGCGGATTGGCCGCAAAGACTGGCTGGTCGAAAAACCCTTGGATATGGCGGTTTTGGGCGGATTATAGAGGCATTAAGCCCCCGGCGCGGGCTAGGCTTGGACCGCCCGGCCGTGCTACTTTTGCGCATCTCGCGCATCTATCTTTAGGTAGACTGTTGGGAGCACAACTCCCGGACAGGGAATCGAGGAGGAACATGGCAGGACAGGCAGTGATTGAAGTGAGCGACGCAACCTTTGACAAGGAGGTGTTGCAGTCCGATCAGCCCGTTCTGGTCGATTTCTGGGCGGCATGGTGCGGCCCCTGCAAAGCTCTCGGCCCCATCGTGGATGAGGTCGCAACCGAGTATAACGGCAAGATAAAAGTGGCCAAAATGGATGTCGACCGCAACCAGGCCACACCCGGACGCTACGGGATCCGCGGCATTCCCGCACTGCTCTTTTTCAAGGGTGGCAAGGTAGCTGACCAGATCGTCGGCTACGTCCCCAAGGACACAATCGAGAAGAGCATCACTCGACTGGTTGGATAATCCCGCCGGGGTCAAATTTGCATCACAGGACCGCCCATAGGCGGTCCTTTTCTTGCGCCTTTCGATGGGGTTCAAACTCGGCGCCTGAATCCCGCGCAAAGAAAAAGCCCACGTCCCGGTTCACGGAACGTGGGCGCGGTTTTTATTCGCTATTGACCGTTCCCTGATGTCGCCTGCACATGCTCGCCGGGATGGTTGCCGTGCGAAACTGCTGCGGCGCATGTAGGCTGCCCAGCCGAAGGATACGGTGAGTTCTCTGTCCCGGTAAGTGCGCCGCTGTTCGGGTTCAGCTTATAGCCGGTGACAGTGTTACCCAGGAAGTTCGAGGTGAAGAGGTAGCGACCGAATGCCGGATCCACCAGGATGCAGGTGGGGCCGGTATCCGTGGCGTAGCTCGTTGCTCCCGCCAGCGCCGAAGGCGAACCGGTGCTCTGCGAAATCTGGAACGAGCTGATGGTGCTCGAGTTGTAGTTCGCTACATAGATGTAGGTCCCGCTCGGGTCGATGGTGATGGCGTCGGGATAGGTGCCCGTCGTAAATGGCCCATTGATCAGCGGTGTGAGCGTGCCATTTGTTCCAATCGTATAGGCGTACATCTGATTCGACGCTGCATCCGTCACATACAGGAACCGGCTGGTCGGCTCACTGGCGCTGGCCGAAGGCTGCACACCTGCGTAGGGCAGAGGATTGGCTGCCGAATAAAGAGCTGTCAGCACGCCGCCGCTGCCTACAGAGAACCCTGAGACCGTTCCGCGTTGGGCGTCGATAGTTCCGGCTGGAGCGCTCGCATTTGTGTTCGCCACATAAGCGAAGCTCCCGTTAGCCGTCACGTTGACGGTTGTCGGATTGAACTCCACTGGCCAGTAGGGCAGGCTGCCGTTCGCCACATTGGTTCCCAGGCTGCCGTCCTTATTGATCGGATACACCACCAGCGCTCCGGGGCCGGGGTTGGCGTCGCTGTATGTGGCCTGATATGTGTCAAGCACAAACAGCAGAGTTCCCGCCTGGTTGATTGCCATGGAGTTAGGCTCGGTGCCCGGTGTCTGATACGTGTGCTGCGGGTACAGTTTTGCGTCCGTGCCGATGGCGAACTCCACAATCGTATTGTCGTCGTGGTTCGCCACATACAGGTTGGCGCCGTTAGGCGAAGTCACCTCAGCCACCGGATCCCGCCCGCCGGAGGGGTACGGCGAATCGGCAATCTGGCTAAGCGCACCCGATAGCTGGTCGACGCGATACACACTGATCTGGCCGGGGTTCTGCTTGTTGGCAGTCACATAAAGATAGTCGATGGTGTTGCTCTGGCCACAGGAGATAATTCCAAGTCCAATGCCGAGTGAGACTGCGGCGGCCAGAAGTGCCTGGCCCGTTTTGCTGAACTTCATGCGCTTCCTTCATCCTGGCCGGTGGCACAGGCTGCGATTTTCGGGATCGCTCCCGCTTGAATTGTAAAAGCTCGCTCCGCTTTAAGCTACCGGGGATGCAGCCCTAAGCGGCTTCAGCTCTGGAGAGCGCATGACCGGCATACGCTCTTCAGTACTGCTGACTCGTTGTTAGTACGTGTGACTGTCAGCCACGCACCAGGTGGGATTCGTGATCGTCGGGAAACTGCTCTTGTTGCGCATATTCGTCAGCTCGCCGGAGCTTGGGTCAAGTACCTGTCCGGTGACCGTGTTGCTATTGAAGTTCGCCGTAAACAGGTACTGGTTCGACGGGTCTTCAATGATGCATTCCGGGCCCGATCCCGTACCGAATACGCCCTTCGCGGTCGGAGCCAGAACTCCATTGCTGGCAATCGTGTAGGCGGTGATATCGCTGTTCGCGTTGCTCTGGCCCGTGGAAGGTCCATAGTTGGCCACATACAGGAATTTGCCCTTGTTGTCCGAAGTGAGCTGAATAGGATTGCCCGCAGTCGTTTCGCTGTTCACCGTCGGACTACCGGTTACCGCCTGCAACAGACCACCACTGCCAACGGTGTAATACCAGATATCGTTGTTCACCGGATCCAGAATGTAAATGAACGAGCCGCTTGCGTTACTGCTGATTGCGCTGATGCTCGACGCTCCGGTCACGAATTCCGAGTTCTGCGTCGTCGTCAACTGCCCGGTTGTGTTGCTTTCGGAGTACGGGAAAACCGTGAAGTGGTTTCCGGTCAATGGATCGCTGGTATCGGCCGTCAGGATGTATGCGCCCGTCACCTTGAAGTCGATCGGGGCGCAGCCCACTGGGAAATACGGAAGCTGGGCACCCGTCGGCGTTTGCAACTGGTTGTTCGTCACCAGCGAAAGCCGTCCGGTATTGTTGTCCACGCTGAATACCGTAATGTCGCCAACCGGATGGTAAATGCCGGAAGAATCCTGGCAGGACATTCCCGCCACCGGCGTCGTCGAGTTGATCATCGGATTGCCGGAAGCGTCCATCCCGGCCGCGGGCGAATACTCATCCAGCACATAAAGATAGTTGCCGGTGGGGCTCAGCGCGAAGCGGGCCGCGCCGGAGCCCTGGCTGAAATAAGACTTCTGGAAGGCCAACACACCGCTGCCGCCAACCGAGAATACCGAAATATTTGCCCCGGCATAGGTAAAGTTGCCGTTGGCATCCGGTTTGCCGGGGCTTCCCGCGTTCAGCACATAAAGATAACGGCCTGTCGTCGAGACAACGGCACGGACCGGATCGGTGCCCCCCGAGCCAAAGGGGGACTTGAAAATGGGGGTCAGGTTCCCGGTATTGTTGGAAATTTTGAATGCGCCAATCTGGTTTTGATATGAGCCGGTCACGTAAAGATACGCAACGGTATAGTCATTCACGCAGGAGGTAAGGCCAAAACTCAGCCCGAGGGATACTGCCAGGGCCAGCAAAATCTGGCCGGATTTCTTGAACTTCATGCGCTTCCTTCATCCTGGCGATCTTAAAGGCCAGGGACTGGATCGGGATTACTCCCGCTTTGCATTGTAAAAGGCTGCGCGCCATTTGCGCTATAGGGACTTGCTGAATGGCGCCACGGAAAGCTCGCCGCACTGCTCCTCCACACGCCCAAATTCGCTCAGCCAACCTGCCGCAGAACCCGCGGCCTTTCGCTTGCCACCTTCACCATCAGCTCCCCAAACAGCGTATTCGCCCAGGCGAACCACGGCCTCGTGAACTTTGCCGGATCATTGTCATCGAACGACTCATGCATAAAATTTGTCTTCGCCGTGGTATCGCGCAGCCACCGCAAACACTGCACAATTTCGCGATCATCGCTTGACGTGAGCGCCCGCAAAATAATTCCCATCGGCCATATCTGCCCGTTTCCCGTATGCGGACTCCCCACTCCCTCTGCCGCCGAGCCCTTAAAGAAATAAGGGTTCGACTCGCTCAGGACAAACTTTCGCGTCCGCTGGTACATCGGGTCGCTCACATCGCAGCAGCCCAGATAAGGCAGACTCAGCAGGCTCGGCGCGTTGGCGTCATCCATCATGAGCCTGTTTCCGTACCCATCCACTTCGTAGGCCCAAATTTCCCCAAATGACGGGCGCTGCACTGTTGCATATTCCCGCACCGCCTCGTCGACCCCCGCCAGAACCTCCTCGCATTGCACGGCCAGTTCATGGTCACCGATCGTCCCCGCCAGCTCCTGCAGCCGCTTCAGCGACGCCATCGCAAACAGGTTCGCCGGGACAAACAGCGGATAAACGCAGCTATCGTCCGATGGCCGGAACATCGAGAAAATCATTCCGACCGGCCTCGCCGGATTCCCGAATCCCCCTCCCGCAACCGTGTCGTAAGGATTATTAGTCGTCCGCGTAAACGAGTAAGGCCCCGGCCCATGCAGGCGCTGCTGTTCGCGGAAGGTTTGCACGATTTTGCGCGCCGCCGCCTCCCACTCGGCGTCGAACGGACTCGTGTCTCCCGTGGCCTTCCAGTACCCGTGGGCCAGCCGAATCACGTAGCAAAGCGAATCCACCTCCCACTTTCGCTCTGCAATTCCGGGCTTCATCTGGGTGTCGTCATGCACCGCCCAGCTCAGCGGAGGGTCCGTCGGATTCCGCGTGAACGCATTCGCATACGAATCAATCAGAATCATCCGCGTCTGTCGCCGCACCACTCCCTCAAGCAGCTTGGCCAAAGCCCGGTCCTGTTTCGCGAATTGCAGGTAAGGATGCACCTGCGCCGACGAATCGCGCAGCCACATCGCGTCAATATCGCCGGTAATCACAAACGTGTCAGGATGCCCCTCGAACGATCCCGGAAAGACTGTCGTGTCCAGCGTGTTCGGAAAGCACCGCTCGAACATCGCGCGAAGCACCGGATCGCTGATCTGCCCGCTCACCTGCGTTATCGCCGCTTCAACGGCAGGGCTGGTGAACCTCCGATCCGCAGGCGCGGGCCGGCCATCGGCAATCTTCCATGTCAATGCTGATAGCCGCTCTGGAATTGCCGAAGCAACACAGGTAGCGAGTCCCGCCTGCAAAACAGAGCGGCGCGTCAAAGAAAAATTCTTAGGATTCACTTGTGTTCCTCCGTTCCAACTTGCAACGCTGCAATCAGAGCATCCAGAGCAGAGCTCTGCGTCGACGCATTCACCACCCCAGGTGGCCCGCTCCACACAACGCCAAATCCATGATCGCCGTTCTGGTCGCTCTTCAAAATACTTTCCGCATTCGCCAGAATGAAGCTCCGATACAGCTTCTTTGGCTTTCGCTGGTTCAGCGCAGCTAGGTTCCGCGCAAAAATTCCCTTGAACTGCGTTCCGTCCGCCCCGCAATTCGGCTCGCATGGGTCACGCAGAATTCCATTCGCATCGCTCAGGTGCCGAATCGCCGCTCTGGCAATCGCATTCGCCGCCCTCAGCAGCGACCCGCCATGGCCCTCCCGCGACAGTTCCGCCAGCCCGCCCAGAATCACCCCCTGGTTATAGCTCCACTTCGTGTGGTGATTGTCCTTGCACGCGGCAGTCAGCCCATCGCTGATCAGGTGGTCCCGCTCGATCATGCCCGTGTGCCGAAACCACTTCCACTCCCGCCGCGCCCACGCATCATACTGCGCCCGCTCCGCGGAGTTCTCCGCCCGATTCGCCAGATGCGCCGCAACGCTCAGAAATAGCTCATTGGCAATTGCATTCTTGTAAGTGCGCTTCTTGCTCCACCAGATCCCGCCGCCGCAGGTCTGATCCCACCCGCCCGTCATATCGGCAAAAATCCCGGCAGCCGTCTTCAGGTAGCGCTGGTCGCCGGTCAGATCATAGGCATCAATCCATGCCAGCGCCCACCACCCCTCGTCATCGTAGTAGTCGTTCAGGAACCCGCTGTGAACATTCAGCTCGTAAGTATGCGCAATCACTGGCCGGAATTGCGCGTCCGCAGCCACGCGCGCGTCATCAATAAGCGCTGTCAGCGCATTGGCCGAGTTCCACCACCCCGTGCTGTTCCAGAGTCCCGTTTCAGGGTTGTACCACGCCTGCAATCGCTGCATCGCAAGCTGCACCTGCTGTGCAGCTACCGGGCCGGAACCGGCTGCGGAAGTTTGTGCATATGACGCGAAAAGCGGCCCAAAGAGCAGAATGAGGCAGACGACCAGGATTCTCATGACTTACCTTGCGATCATAACGAAGTCCAACAGATGGGGTGCCCACACCGCCCAATGGACCAGGAACCAAATGTTCTACTATGGCGCGGCTCCGCAACCCGCTACACTGGAACCAGAAACAGCGAAGTGGATCGTCAGCGTAAGGAGGGCATGCATAGTTGGAACGCAGGCTTTATACAGCACAGCTCGATGAAAAGCTCCTCTTATCGGAGCCCGCTCAGTGTTACCACCTCGCATTTTCCATACCGGAACTCGAAGGCTTCGACTTCATCCCCGGCCAGTTCGTCTCTGCCGTGGCGGACGATCCAAAGGGCAAGCAGCAGACCCGCGCCTATTCGGTCGCATCGGCCCCCGGAGCCAACCGCTTCGATCTTTGCGTGAACCGCGTCGAGGGCGGCTTCTTCTCCAACAAGCTCTGCGACATGGAACCCGGCGACACCGTCCAGTTCCACGGCCCGCATGGCCTCTTCACGCTCCGCCAGCCCATGGTCGACTGCGTCTTCATCGCCACCGGCACCGGAGTCGCGCCCATGCGTTCCTTCACTCAGCACCTGTTTCCAGACTCGGGCGGAGACTTCAGCCAGGGCCGCCACATCTGGCTGGTCTACGGAACTCGCCGCGAAACCGAAATCTACTACCAGAAATACTTCGAGAAACTAGCCGCCGAGCATCACAACTTCCATTATCTCTCCAGCCTCAGCCGACCTCACGAGGGCTGGGAGGGCTTGCGCGGATACGTGCAGGACCACGTCGCGGAAGTGCTCAAGCACCGCAGCAACGGCTTCCACCCCACTCCCGCACCCGTTCCAGCCACAACCGCGCCCGGCAGCTTCGACATCCACGCCTACATCTGCGGATTAAACGACATGGTCTCCGCCAACCGCGAACGCCTCATAGGCCTCGGCTGGCAGAAAAAACAAGTCATCTTCGAACGCTACGACTAGCTGAGCGTCAGAGAAAGTGAGCCTGACAATGACTCAGATAATCGCCAATGTTCTGATACGCGGCGGCGCTGGCACCCGTTTCTGGTTCATTCTGATTGCATTGGTCGCCGGTGCCATTATTTTCGAGGGAATCTGCGAACAAACCCTAAGGACGTGGATTAAACGCACTCGCGGCCGTAACTGGCCTGCAGTATCGGCCGTCGTGGACATTGTGAGTGTGGCCTCTTGCGAAGATGACAGTCTGCTGCCCACCAAAGCAGACTTAAGTTTTCCCTATTACCTCGCGACGCTGACCTACACCTATAACAATCCCGAAAAGCAGATGGGTGAATACAGGCGCAGGTTCGGCGACGAAGACGATGCCAAATCCTGGGCGAATTCCTACAAAGGCGAAACCGTCAAGGTCCACGTTGATCCCCGCGACCCCACACGTTCCGTGCTGCGAGAAGAAGACCTTTAGGCGGCGAGTGGCCCACATCAAGCGCAGCTTGTGTGGATGATAGGCTCTATTGCCTGTTGCCTATTGCGGGGTGCCGGGTGTGCCCCATTCATGCGCGTTTTTTGCGCATGAGTGGGAATCCACCATTCTCCGCGTGGGACAGGCTTTGCTTTCCCCTTTACCCTCTCCCCTTACCCCTTATAAAAATGCTCCGCCGCCACCCCCCGCAATCTCTCCGCCGCACCCTCCGGAGTAATGTCCCGCTGCGGCATGCCCAGCATCTCGAACCCGACCATGAACTTCCTCACCGTCGCCGACCTCAGCAGTGGCGGATAGAAATGCGCATGGAAATGCCACTCCTCGTGCGGCTCACCATCCGTCGGAGTCTGGTGGAAACCCATCGTGTACGGAAAGCTCGTCTCAAACAGATTGTCGTAGCGCGTCGTCGTCTGCTTCAGAATGTCCGCCAGCGACTTCTTTTCGCGATCCTTAAACTCCGCCAGAGATCCCGTATGCCGCTTTGACAACACCAGCGTCTCAAAGGGCCACACCGCCCACCACGGCACCACCACCAGAAAATCCTCGTTCTCGCAAACCACGCGCGTCTTCTCCTGCCGCTCGACCTTCAGGTAGTCGCAGAGCAGGCAGCTATGCTTCTCGTCGCGATACGCCTTCAGCGAAGCCGTCTCCTGCGCGGGCTCATCCGGAACATGCTCCGTCGCCCATATCTGGCAGTGCGGATGCGGATTGCTCGCCCCCATCATCGCCCCGCGGTTCTCGAAAATCTGCACGTAGCGCAGCTCCGGCTGTTCACCCAGCGCCTGGTATTCAGCGGTCCACGCATCCACCACCTTGCGGATATCCCCCAACTCCATGCGCGGCAACGTAAGGCTGTGGTCCGGGTGGAAGCAGATCACCTTGCACCGCCCGCGCTCGCGCTCCCCCTTCAGCAGCGGGTTCGCATCAGCCTCGGGAGCAGGCGAGTCCGGCAACAGCGCGGCATAATCATTGTCAAAAATGTATACGCTTTCATAACGCGGCGTTAAATGCCCGCCCGCGCGCTCGTTCCCCGGGCACAGGTAGCATTTCGGGTCATAGTGCACGTTGGAGAAGCCCGACGACTGGTTCACCTCACCCTGCCACGGCCGC